>JBJHCD010000271.1:0-7294 GCA_050485845.1 Pirellulaceae bacterium
GCTCACAGGCGAACCCCCATCGCGGCTGTCGCTGAAGCTTGCCTGATCGGTAAACTTTGTCTTATCGTGCAGGTGGGCTCAAGTTTCGCGAGTCCGCTGGTCGAAGTAATCCGCACTCGGCGGTTGCTGCCGACCGCTCGGGGCTGCGCCGAAGGATGCATGAGGGCGGAGGGACACGATGTCAAGCAATGAAGGAACCAGAACAACCGAAGCGGCGGGGAGTTTCCCGGAGGCGGTCCAGCAATGGGTGACCGACTGGGGGGATTTAGTAATCGAGGGGATTTACGCGATTGGCGACCTCACTCGATTCATGTTCACCACTTTCTCGTGGATGGCGTATCGATTTCCCAGTCGCTCCACGTTGCTGCCGAGCTTTTATCAGGTTGGTGTTCGCAGTCTTCCGGTCATTGCCTTGACCGGGACGTTTATCGGAATGGTCTTGGCGGTGCAAAGCTACTACCAGTTCCGTCAGTTAGGCCTGGAAACGCGTTTGGGGGCCGTGATCAACATGTCGTTGGTCCGGGAGTTGGGGCCCGTTCTGGCCGCGACGATGCTTGCCGGCCGAGTCGGCGGGGCCATGGCGGCGGAACTCGGAACCATGCGAGTGACAGAACAGATTGACGCCTTGGCCTCCATGGGAGCCGATCCGATCCGTCACCTGGTGGTGCCTCGTTTCTTGGCGTGTGTCTTCATGATCCCCGCCCTGACCATCATGGCCGACTTCATGGGGGTTGTGGGAGGTTACTTCTACAGCGTGTTCATACTGGGAATTGACTTTCATCACTACCGATACAACTCGGAACAGTTTGTGGGAGCATTCGATCTCTTCAGTGGCGTATTCAAGAGCATCTTTTTCGGCGCCACCATCGCCCTGATCAGTTGTTACCGCGGGTTTCATTGCACGGCCGGGGCGGAAGGGGTGGGACGAGCGGCGACGGCGGCATTCGTGCACTCCTTCGTTTCAATTCTGGTCCTTGATCTGTTGTTGAACATCATTCTGGATGCCGTGTTCTTTTCCATCTGGCCCGAAGGAGCGAAACTGTTTTGATTCGAGTGGGAGTTCGACGCAGGCCCATGACAGCCACCCCCGTAAGTGATTCCACGAAACCTCTTCTTGAGGTCGAGCACCTGAGTGTCCGCTTTGGACAGAACCAGGTGCTGCGCGACATCAACATTCAAGTCGCTCGTGGCCAATCGGTGGCGAGCATTGGGGAGAGTGGTTGTGGCAAGACGGTCCTACTGAAGTGCATGATCGGACTGGTTCGCCCAACCCAAGGGCAAGTGTCGTTCGATGGATACAATCTGGCGGCGTTGAGCGGCAAGGAACTGACTCAACAACGCATTCGTTACGGTTTTGTGTTTCAGACGGCGGCCCTGTTTGATAGCTTGACGATTGGTCAGAATGTCGCCTTTCCCCTCCGCGAGCATACAAACCACAGCGAGGAACGGATCCGGGAGATTGTGATGACCAGTCTTGCTGATGTTGGACTCCCTGATCATGTCGTGTCGCGAAAGCCGGCGGAGCTTTCCGGCGGCATGCGGAAACGGGTCGGCCTGGCTCGTGCTCTCGTGCTTCAGCCCGAGTTGGTGCTTTATGACGAACCGACAACCGGCTTGGATCCGATCATGAGCGACGTGATCAATGAGCTGATCATGGCGACGCGTCACCGGCATGGTGTAACGAGCGTGATGATTACGCATGACATGCATTCCGCTCGGAAGGTGGCCGATCGCATTATCATGCTCTATCCCCTCTCACGCCTCGAGCCGGGTGAGTCCCAAGTGATTTTCGATGGTCCCCCAAGTCAGCTGGATCGAGTCGAGGATCGGCGAGTGAGCCAGTTCGTGCGTGGGGAAGCAGGTGAGCGTCTGATGGAAATGCGAGATCAGGCAGGAGCCTAAGGCATGGACGATCGTGTCCTCAGTTTTCGAGTTGGGATCGTCGTGGTCACCGCGGCCATGATCTGCGTGATACTCATCTTGTTGTTCGGCGCCGTGCCCCAGGTCCTCACCCCGACTTACAACGTGAAGGTCAAGTTCCCTCGGGCCCCAGGCGTGGCGATCAATACGCCCGTCCGAAAGAGCGGTGTCGCCATCGGACGAGTCTCCCGGGTGGAACTGCTCGCCGAAGGGGGAGTCCTGCTGACGTTGCGGATGGACTTGGACGAGCGGAAGCGGGTGAGATTAAATGAGTATCCGCGGATCAGCACCGGCTCCATTGTGACCGGGGACGCGGTGATCGAGTTCGTGCGGGACGAGACCGATCCACGCACGGATTTACTCAAACATGACGATTTTCTACCGAACGGTATTGTGGCACATGACCCGTTCGATGTGTTGGTCAACTTGGAAGATCGGATGGCCGGTGCCTTCGTTTCCATTGAGGACGCGGCCAGCAAGGCCGCTCAGATCCTCGACAACCTCCAATGGTTCGGAGCGGACCGGGAGCGATTCGACCGCATGCTGACCAAGGCGGAAGATTCGATCGACACCTTCGGCGCCGCCATGGGATCGATCGAGCGGGTGGTGGGAGATCCTCAACTGAAGGAACAGCTTGATCTCGCCCTTCAGTCACTGCCGGAGATCTTTCAGGAAGCCAAGATGACGCTGACGGACGCTCGCGAAAGCTTGTCGGGATTCCAGCGGGCAGCGGACCGGGCGGATGAAGTGATGTTGAACGTTCAACAGTTCACGCGTCCTCTCGCGGAGCGTAGCGAGCGGATCATTTCCAGCATCGAGGGAAGCGCGGCCAACCTGGACGAACTGCTGGCTCAACTGGTCCACCTCACCGAAGGCATCAATCAGCGGCAGGGAACCTTGGGGAAGCTTGTCTATGACGACGACATCTACCTGCAGCTTGGCGACGCCCTGGGGAATATCGAGGAGCTGACTCGCAAGCTGAAGCCGATTGTGGCGGACGTGCGAGTGTTTACCGACAAGATTGCTCGCGATCCCAGTCAGCTCGGCGTCCGAGGAGCCCTGGATCGTCGGCCGACCGGCGTCAAGGCCGGGTTCTCATTCGATTAGCCAAGTCGAGTCGTGATTTGGCCGCATGGCCGTTGCGGCGTCGCAGCCGTTGCCGGGGGATGGACTGAGGTCCGATCTCGCCTGGCTTAGGGACGAGGCGACCCGGGAGGAACGATCGGCCCGCCCGGCGTCGAGGGGAGCACTTCCGGATCGCTTTCCCAAACGTCGGGAGGAGGAAACAGGGACTGGACCGGTGGGATCGGATTCGCGGGATCGACGATGCTGGGGAGCGGAGCGGCATGGCCGTGGGCTGCTCCGAAGCGAAGATCATCTCCCCGCTGGATCAGTCGTTCGGTGGCGACCGATTGCTTTGGAACCAATTGGAAATCGATGATTCTCTCGTCGCGGACTTCAAAGGGCCAAAGGTTTTCCACGACGAAATCAATCACGGGATACTGGTACCAAGGAGGATTGAGCGTGCGACTGACCGCCACGGTTTCGTATCCATCCTTTGTCACCACGAAGTTTCGCGTTCCGTAGTACGTGAACCGAGTGGAGACGGGGGTGACTCCGATTTCCCGCTGATCGACATAGACGGTCGCTCCGGGCTGATCGGTACGGATCGTCATGCGCCGTCGCACACAGCCCACCGACGGGAGCAGGTAGAGGGCAACAAGCAGTAGCAGCAGACTGGAGCGCCAGCCTGTTTTCGAGTGATTGCGCGTCATCGATGGTCTGCCATGCATTGTCATTTTCAGCTTCGGGTTTTCGACGGCGTTTCCTCGTTCCGCCCGTGAATTCTGGAATTCCGGAGTTCTGGGACTCCTGGGATTATTGGAATTTTGGGAATTTCCATTTTCCTGACGGACGACGCGGTAAATCGCTCTCCCCTTCTCCTGACCGGGTTTTCCATGCTCGCTTGGGCGGTGGCTTGGGAGCTCTCGACCAATCCTTGAGGGAACGTGGTGGAAAAAACCGCACGGCGGTTGGGGTGGGGACTATAATCAAGCGGCCGACAGTTGGCTATCCCAATGTTTTTCGAGAATTGGTTCGGTGAGTTCCGCTTCGCGACTTTCCGCTGGCGGGTCGATGCGATTAGAATGGACAAAGCGGGATGGGAGTTCCAGTAACCGAAACGGTCGCGAAATGGCGTGTGCGCAAGTACGGCCCGGAGGCGTCTTGTTCTGACGCCGTGGCGGTAAGATGACGACACAAGGCGCGGGGCAAGATTCTCTTCCGTGGCCCCCAAAGGGGAAAGGCGACCGATGACAGCGAAGCGGGGCAACTGGGAAGGGTGTCTGCAGTATGCCGTCTGTACTGACGTCGGCATGCGGCGAGACAACAACCAGGATTCCCACGCCGTAATCCTCCCCCGAAACTACGAAGCCTGGTTGGAACGTGGAGATCCTCTCCTCCTCATGGTCGCCGACGGCATGGGGGCTCACGCGGCGGGCGAGTTGGCCAGCAAGTTGGCGGTCGATGGGGTGCCGCACCTCTATCAGAAATACTCCTATCTCTCTCCACCCGAAGCGATCGAAAAAGCCCTCCAAGAAGCGAATGCGGAAGTCCATCGCCGAGGGCAGGCCAATGTGGACTTCAACTGCATGGGAACCACCGTCAGCGTGCTGGTGCTCCTGCCGCAGGGGGCACTGATCGCCCATATCGGCGACAGCCGAGTCTATCGCCTTCGCAAGGGAGTGCTTCACCAATGGACGTTCGATCACAGCTTGGTCTGGGAGATGCGGGCCGCCGGGCAATTTCCCAAAGACGCTGAACTAGCCAAAAGCATTCCCAAGAACGTCATTACCCGGTCGCTCGGCCCCTATCCCGAAGTCGACATTGATATCGAAGGCCCCCTGCCGCTGGAGATCGATGATGCCTTCCTGCTCTGCTCCGATGGGCTGACCGCCAAGGTCACCGATGAGGAAATCGCCTCCGTTTTGGCTCACATGGAGCCGACTCGAGCGGTCAGCTTTCTGGTGGATCTGGCCAATGTGCGAGGTGGTCCCGACAACATCACCGTAATGATCGGCAAGGTGACCAATGACCGGATGGTATCCGACTCGGTCGGCCACGCTCCGTTGATCGTCGGCAGGCCGGTTGACAAGCCGCCCGCCTTGCCGGTGGCGGGGATGGCGGCCAGCGTCTTGGTCTTGGCATCGTTTCTGATGATGATCATTGACCAGTGGTGGGTGGCCGGGGCTCTCTTGGTCTCGGCTATTGGTTGTGGTGGGTGGGCCGCTTTTGCTCCTTGGTTTGCCCAAACGACCGGCATCTCCCTGAACCAAGGACGCAAATTGGGGAAAGGGCCCTATGTGACCGTTTCCGCCCAATCAGAGCAGCAGTTCTCGCAGCATCTGGCGGAGACCGTTCGCCAATTGCGAGGGATGGCGCGAGTGGGTGGGTGGATGGATGGCGCGCGAGAGATCGAGGAGTGCTGTCAAGACGCCGAGCAGGCGGACCATCAAGGAGATTCACGGGGGGCCATCCGGCACTATGTTCAGGCGACACGTGATCTGATGGGGCGTCTCCGCAATTTCCAGGCGGGAATCTCAGGGCGAATGGGCCAAGGCAAAGACAAGGCACATCCCCAATAGCTCGGCTCCTCGGCCCGTCATCTCCTCATCGACTCGGCTCCCGATTGGGGCCCTGACCATCAGCCCGTTGGCCCTTGACCGTGAGCCCCTACCGTCGGCGGATCTGATGCAGCAGCCAGATGCCGATCAAGCCCAGCACCAAGTTGCCGCTCCAGACGCTGTAGGGTGGGAGTGCGCCGACTTTCGCTCGCCCCATTCCATACATCAGCAGCGGGTAATAGACGATCAGGATGGGAAAGAAGCAGAAAAAGAAGCTGGTCCAGACGTCCGAGTTTCGTAATTTGATCGCCAGCGGGGCTCCGACCAAGACAAAGAACAGACAACTGAATCCGGTGGCCCATCGTCGCCATGGTTCGGCTTCCAGGCGGTACAGTCGTCCTCGGTGGCCGTTGAGTTGGGATAGTTTCTCTCGCCAGGTGGGACCGGAGAGTTCTCGGAACTGCCCGAGCAGCAGTTGAGTAGCCGCGTCGGTGGCCAGCAACTGCTCCAATTCATCGATGGCTTGGCGCTGCTGGCGGGTTTCCCGAGGGATGTCACCAAGGGCGATTTCCGAGGGGGAGCGAGACAGATCGCCTTTCCGCGAGGCGATGGAGAGTGGGATTTCGTAGGAGAATTCGTCAGGCCACACCCCATGGACGCGGTCTCCCATGACTTCCCAATTGACGAATACGATCCCCAACGCCTTGGTCTCCGGATTGTATTTCAGTTCGGCCTCTTCGGCGGTCACGACCATGGGGGAGGAACCGTCTTGGGGCTGCCACGAGAAGGTCGGCATGATCAATCGTCGCCCGTCCACGTCGCGCACATGGATCGAAAGTCCGCGTTGATTGCTGTAGGCCCGTTGGGTGCGGAGCTTGCCATACGCGATCTGCTCAATCGATTGCACCACGACTCGGTCAATCCCCAACGCCCCCCATGACACGGCAATGTCGTTCAGCCAGAGCGCGGCGATACTGACCAGCGTTGCCAGACTGAGCGCGGGCCAGATCACCCGAAGCGGGGAGATGCCGAGCGACTTGATGGCGACGATTTCATTGGCCGCCGCCATCCGGCCGAAGACGCTGCAGGTTGCGAAGAGAATGGTTCCGGGTATGGTGAAACGGAGAGCGAGCGGAATGGAGTAGGGGACCAGCTGAACGATGGCCGATGGCCCAAGTCCCTCGCGAATGGCTTCGTGCGCAATCACGCCGACCACCAAGAACAGAGTCATGGCGGTCAAGGTCATTAGGAAGACCTTCAGCAACTCGGTCAGCACATAGCGAGTGATGCAGGACATGGTGTGAACTGAAAATCCGGCCCCACGGAACGGGCCGGTCGGAAAAACGGCTGGTCAAGAGGACACCCCCTGTCTGTTGGGAAGGCGATGCCCCGAGGATTCGTTCAGCCCCAGGGTTGTAGCACGGAATGAGTGCCGGGAAAACCGGAATTTTCACGCTTCCTTCTCTTCTCTTCTCTTCCTTTCCGTTGTTCATTCACGAGATTTCGCTGCTTCCCCATCTTCGAATCCGCGGCTGATCGCTATTGCGACTTTCGTGCCTCGACTGGTACACTCCCACAGACCAACGGATTGGTCACTCCTTGCTTCCCACACTCCTTGCTTCCCAATGGTAGCGTCGCGCAAGGAACCGGAGAGGGATCGAGAGGTAGGAGAGGCGGCCGGCGAGAGCCCTTGCCGTTTTGTCACGCCGCACTTCGCACGCGCACGGAGGTCGCCATGCTCAGCCGCTGGC
>JBJHCD010000272.1:0-7272 GCA_050485845.1 Pirellulaceae bacterium
GCTAATGAGAGTCTGCATGGACCGAACGGCGCGATCACGGTGGGCCGCAGCCAACCCCTCACTCACCGGCGACCAGTAGGTAGTTCCTCCTGCCACAGGGCTGGCCGATTGTTTTTCATCAGTGTTGATCAGCGTTCATTCGCGGTTCCTCATCGAAGTCAACCGCTTCCAGAAAGTCCGCCATCAACAACCAGGGCCGCGAGTTCGACAAGGCACCCGTTCGTGACAGGATCGAGGGACAAACTCACAACGTACCGCGGGGGAACCGCGAGCCATTCGTCTTGGACTGACAAAAAGATGTAGGACAGAAAAATATTTTTGTCCGACATTTTTTTGCCAGCAAAGAACCTGGAGTGCGGCTGGGATTCAAGTGATTGTCCGCGAAAGGCGACTCGTTCACTCCAGTCTGCTCGCGCCCTGGCACAACGTGCACGCCCCGCGGGGAAGTAAACTCGGAAGCGACACCGCTGATGAACACTCAGGGACGCTAATGAGAGTCTGCATGGACCGAACGGCGCGATCACGGTGGGCCGCAGGCAACCCCTCACTCACCGGCGACCAGTAGGAAGTTTTCTCGAGTCGCTCATTCGCCCGATTGCTGTTGCACTCGCTGAATGGCCTCGAACAGTTGCTGAGCCCGAATGGGCTTGGTGACGTAGTCATCCATCCCCGCCTGCAAATATTTCTCGCGGTCCCCTGTCATGGCGTGAGCCGTCACGGCGATGATCGGCAGATGCTTGCCGGTCAACTTTTCCTTCACCCGGATCACCGCAGTCGCTTCCACGCCATCCATCTCCGGCATCTCCACATCCATCAGCACCAGGTCGAAAGACTCCCGAGCCAGCCGACTGACCGCCTCTTTGCCGTTGTTGGCCACAACCACCGTATGGCCATATTTCTTCAGCAAGGCAGTGGCCAACTTCTGATTGACGATACTGTCCTCGGCCACCAGAACTCGCCGCGGGCCCCACTGCGAAGCCGGTTCGGCACAAGGCCCCGGCTGGGGCTGCTCCTCCGACTCGGTAATCCCCAGGGTCGCGGCCATGGCGTCAAACAACTCCGACTGCTTGACGGGCTTCATCAGGCGAGAGACGCCAAGCTGACCACATCGAGTCAACTCTTCCGACCTCCCCGCCGAGGTCAGCAGAATGATCTCGGTCTGAGATAGCTCGGGATCGGATTTGACCCGTTCGGCCAACGTGACTCCGTCCATTTCCGGCATATTGACGTCGGAGAGCATCAGCCGATAGGGCTGACCGGAATGCCTGGCGGCACGCAGCGCCGCAAGTGCCTGGGCTCCATCGGACACCGCCACGGGGCTCATGTGCCAGCTCCGCAGAATCTCCTGAAGGATCAAGCGATTGGTGGCGTTGTCATCGACGATCAAGACGTCCGTCTCGAAGAAAGCCTCCGGCGGCAAGGGATGCAGTGGGGCAATATCCGACTCGCGGGCCAGCGGAAGACGGACCGTAAAATGAAACTGACTTCCCTGGCCAACTTCACTTTCGACCCAGATCCTGCCCCCCATCAACTTCACCAGTCGGGAAGAGATGGCGAGCCCCAGTCCGGTCCCTCCGAAGCGGCGTGTCGTGGACGAGTCCCCTTGGGTGAACGCCTGGAAGATCGACTCCCGTTTCTCGGGAGGAATGCCGACACCCGTGTCGCGCACCAAGAAGTGAAGGACCGCCTCCTCCGCGGTGTCCGAATCGCAACGCACATCCAACACGACCTCCCCCCGCTCCGTGAACTTGATGGCATTGCCGCATAGGTTCAGTACGATCTGCTGCAACCGAGCCGGGTCGCCGCGCAGCACGTCGGGAGTCTCTGGATCGATGTGGCAGGCCAGTTCCAGTCCCTTGCCATGCGCCCGAATCGCGAGGGCCTTCATCGCGTCTCCCATCCGGTCGCAGAGACTGAAGGCGATCTGCTCGAACTCCAGTTTTCCCGCTTCGATCTTGGAAAAGTCAAGGATGTCGTTGATGATCGTCAGCAGCAGTTCTCCCGACTGCCGGACCATCTCCAAATACTCCCGCTGCATCTTGTTCAGCGACGTGTCGAGCACCAATTCGGTCAGTCCGATGATCGCGTTCATGGGTGTTCGAATCTCGTGACTCATGTTGGCCAGGAAATCACTCTTCGCTCGGCTCGCGTCGTCAGCCGCGACCTTGGCCAGACGCAACATCGCGTCGATTCGTTTCCGCTCGATCGCGTAG
The DNA here is from genome assembly GCA_050485845.1 of Pirellulaceae bacterium. Classification (GTDB taxonomy): domain Bacteria; phylum Planctomycetota; class Planctomycetia; order Pirellulales; family Pirellulaceae; genus JBJHCD01. Next base: position 2,214 of record JBJHCD010000272.1, read on the forward strand.
CGGACGGCCCTGATGAGCAGATTCCCCCCCACTTCACCCTTGAACAGGTAGTCCGCGGCCCCTTCGTGAACAGCCTGTACGGCGGTCGCCTCATCATCCAGTCCCGAAAGGATCACGACCGGCAAGTCTGGGAATTCCGCGTGCATCAAGTGGTATGTTTCCAACCCTCGGCTGTCCGGTAGGGAGAGATCCAACAGCACGACATCAAACCCTCCCTGGGCCAGCGTTTCGAGTCCCGTGGAAAGTCGATCCGCCACGACCAGTTGGAGCGTCCCGCCCCCAGCCTCGGCCAGGTACTCGCGGATCAACAACGCGTCACCGGGATTGTCCTCGATGAGCAGCACATGGATGGACTGGGTGTCATCCATCACTCACTCCCTGGGAAGCTTCACAATGGTGAACCAAAACTCTTCAATCGTTTGGACGACCTTGAAGAACTGGTCGAGGTCCACTGGCTTGGTGATGTAACAGTTCGCATTCAGGTCGTATGCCCGGAGGATGTCCTCTTCTGCCCCCGAGGCCGTGAGGATCACGACCGGTATCCGCCGGAGACTCGCGTCGGCCTTAATATCGGCCAGCACTTCCCGGCCGTCCTTGCGAGGGAGATTCAAGTCCAACAAGACAAGATCCGGATGGGGGCGGCCGACATGCGGTTCCCTCCCCAGGAGGAACGCCATTGCCTCTTCTCCGTCTGTGACGACGCTCAAATGATTGTGCACCTTGCTGTCCTTCAAGGCTTCGATCGTCAACCGCACGTCTCCCGGATTGTCCTCCACGAGGAGGATCTCGATGGGACGGACAGTATCCGTGGTCATGGGACGCTCCTCGATGCCGGTAGAGTAAAGCGGAACGTACTCCCTTCACCCACTTCTGATTCGACCCAGATCCGGCCGCCATGCCGCTCCACAATCTTTCGGCAGATCGCCAGTCCGATCCCGGTCCCGGACGACTCCTGCCGCGTGTGCAGCCGCTGAAAAATCTGAAAGATCCGGTCATGATGTCGGGGAGCAATGCCGATGCCGTTGTCGCGGACGGCAAACTCCCAGAGACTTCCCTGTTGAATCGCTTGGACATACACTCGTGGCGGTTCATCTGGATTGCGGTACTTGATCGCGTTGCTCAGCAAGTTCTGAAAGAGTTGTTGCAATTGCAGTTCATCCCCCTGCACGACAGGCAGCGGGTCTCGCTGAATCTGGGAACCGCTTTCCTGAATTGCCGACTGAAGATTGGCGACTGCCCGATCCATGACCTGCTCGCAGTCCACACCTGCAAATGACTTCTCCTTGCGCCCCACGCGGGAATACAACAACAGGTCGTTGATCAGTGTCTGCATCCGAGTCGCACCGTCGACCGCAAAGTGGATGAACTGGTCGGCGTCTTGATCCAGCTTCCCGGCATAACGCCGACCTAGCAGCTGCGTGTAGCTGGCCACCATCCGCAACGGTTCCTGCAAGTCGTGGGAGGCGACGTACGCGAACTGTTCCAGGTCCCCATTCGAACGGGCCAGGTCTTGATTCCGTTCGCGAAGTTCCCGCATCGTGGCTTCGAGCTGATCGGCTTGCAGGAGCACCGCCTGCTCATGCACCTCCAACAGATTCTGTAACACATCTCGTTCCTTGCGAAGCTGTTGGATTTGCCTCTTCGGCGGCTCGCGCTGGGGGAAGAACACGGCCCTTTCAAACGGTAGCACGGTGAGCAACGCGTTCAGCGACAACGGCCGGAACATCTCGGCCGTCTCCCGGGAGATCACCACCCGGGAAAAGAGAATGACCGCGAACAATTCCCCGCTGGGGAGTTGCCCACCAAATCCGAGTGCCGAGCGGACACCATGCCTTTGGACGAAGTCCTGGGCCGGGACATACTCCGACCCCAGAGCCTCCTCGACATGGAAGATGTTGTACATCGTATGACCGGATTCCAGCAGCAACTCGGGAGAAGAGACGAGCACCTTTTCCAGCTCCACTCCAAACTGATGGATCATCCGAGCGATCATCGGTATCCGACGAACCGCCTCCGGGCTGGGAAGCGGAATTGCCTGATGCCCCTTCGAACCGTCGCGAGAATTCCACTCGGGTTCCGTCCCGGCGCTGGCCAGAAGCGTCAGGCACCGCATCATCGGATCTGCCGGCAAATCTCCCAGCGTCCCTTGTGCAAACTGCCGTAGCTCGACAGGAAGCTGGTCGAAGGGGTGGGTCTTGAAAAAACGGACCAGCACGCAAGCCGGACGTTGACTTTCCGGGTCGCCGAGCGATTCGAACAGGTACCGGACAATCCGCTCGGCAGCCTGCTCCATCGTCTCCGCTCCGTCGGCGAGCGACCGGATAGCCGCCCCGCAACGGGTCAGCTCTCGAAGCGAGAAGCGAGTCAAGTCATACATGGCCGACCTCCTGAACAACTGGCAAGAGGCTAAGCCGACACCATGCGTCTCCGATGTTGCTCGGGACGTCTCACAACATCCTTGAGCCGCCACGTTCCACCCGCTGGCGCTTCCTGCAACCTAACAACGGTGATGCCCAACGAGGGATAGGGGCGGGGCGGACCGGAACGTTAGCAACGCATGCGACCTTCCAGGGGAAATTGTACGTCGGCCCGGCGATTCGCGGCAACCCCGAACCACATCGACCCACTTCAGCGTGAGACAACGAAAAAGCTGGAATCTAGAACTTTTTAGAACCTTGGAACAAGCGTCACTATGGGTCGGATGGGTCAACGACTGCCAAACAAAGGTGGAATCAATCGCTATTCAGCGTCCGACAGCGGCGCCATTCCGGTCAGTTTCGCCGCTCAAAAAAATCGTCCCCTTCAAACGGATCGGGGCGGGTGGGGCGGGGAGCCGGCCAAGTGTCCTGGGAAGGTGGAGCTGGGGCACCATCCGTGGAGGGGAGCGGAGTGGGAACCGGTGGCCGGGCTTCCGGCGCCGCGCCGTAAGGCATCTGTTCCGGTCCAAGCGTCGAATCGTCGACCTCGGTCGGTCGCGGAAACCGCCCCTCCGGGAAATACTCGCTCAGCGGATTCTGATAAACCACCCATTCCGCTCCCGGACATGGACACTGTAGGCCTTCACAACGACTGCATGTCTTGCGGGTTCGCCAAAATGCCAAGTCCTCGACCATCGTCCGAGTTGCCACGAAAACTCGGTCACCCGGCTGAAGCTGATAGTTGGTCGAGGTGTCCCCGAGTTGCGTGATGGCCTGATAACAGACAGGCAAGGTCACTCGACAGCTGGGTGGGGGAGTCGGTCGGACCAGCATCAGGTCGCAGGTCGACGCGCGACCGGTCAGTCCCCCGGCGGCCAGGATCGCGTCCAGGACGGTCTCTGAACCGACCAGGGGAAACGCGCCGGGGGAATTCACCTCGCCCAGCACGTAATAGACCTGCTGCGGCTCCACCAACCGGACATGGATCGGAATCCGCTCGCTTCCCAATTCCGCAATACGCTGCTCGATCAATTGCTCGGCGTCCTCGATCGTCATTCCGGCCACGATCGCTCGTCCAAAGCCGCCCAAATCGACCGTCCCATCCGCCATCACGCGCTGATCCGCCGGCAGGCGAATATTCGCCTCCAGCCGTACCGGCTCAATCACCACCACGTCGCCGGGCTGAAGAAAATGGGCCGGCAGGACACTACGATCCAGTTCTCGCGGGAGCGCGGCCACTCGCGGCGATGCATTCACCACTTCACGAGCCTGATGCGTCAGATAGGTCCCGGAAGGGAACAGCGAGAACCCTCCTCCCGAACTGCAGCCGACGGTTCCAAGCAGAATGATTGCCAGAAAAGAATAGATTCCACAGCGCATCGTGCTCACCATCCCTGGTCCCAACCCTTGTCGGGCGAATGACTCCTGACCGGTCCCTGACCACCATGCGTTCCTTCGGCCAGTCCACCTGCCCCGATTGAGCGTTCCGTGCCTCGCGGAACGGATTTGTCGGTCACAGCGGCCGACCAGATGGAATAATCACTACGGTCAGACGTCTATGGTCAGACTACGGGGCCCCCGGCTGGCTCGCGACGCTGCTGGCCCCCAGCGTCACTTCTTGGAGAAAGTATCGCAGTGTATTTCGGCCAAGCGTCTCCGCCGGGCGAACTCGAACCACGGCAGCACTCGGTGTTCCGCCCACTTGCAGATAGACGACTCGATCACTCACCCAGCGATTCACGGTCAATAGCAGACCAATGGGCGGAGCGGAAACCAGGGCTACCCGCCGCGCTACCTCCTGCAAAATCAGATCGGGAGCGGAAAAATCTCCGGTCGCCACCACGGTATCCATGTCCATTCGTAAGTTATCCATTCGAACCGAGCCGCGGGCCGCAATGCGCAAGCGATCACTGCGCAGGGCCAGTTGATCCACCAAGACCGATCCACGCAGGATTCGGCCTCGCAGTTCCCCATCGGTGAACGTCAAGGCACTTCCACCGATCGGTCCCAGAAATCCGCGAATGCTGCTCCAACCGGGAATCGAACTGGCCGTCGTTCCTCCCAGCCTGCCGTCAAATCGTCCTTGCAAATCCGAGACGCCGCGGATGTCCCGCCCATTCAACGAGAGCGATCCGCTCACATTGCCTCGGCCAACTCGGCTGCTGGTCCCCAAGCCGCGAAGTAGTTGTTCGAAATCGACGTCGGCCACCGTCCATTCGCTTGCCAGGCCGACTGATCGTCCGGAATGTCCTTGTCGAACCAAGGCGTGACCCGCCACTCGGCCTCGAGCAATTGTCGTGCTGACGTTGGGAAAACGAAATTCCCAACTTCCCGACCGAACCAGTCCGCTGATTCCCGTGCGAACCAGTCCAATCGGAAGCCCAAACAATTCGACTCGCCGACCTTCGATCGTGCCGTCCAGGCGAGTGAACGCGTCCCAACGCACACGGACTTGGCCCGACAATTCTCCTCGAATCCAATCGGCCGCGTCGGCCGCCACGGGCAGGAGCGCTCGTCCCGCCTCCACTCGGGAAAACACCAAGTCCGCGCGGCGGATTCCATCAGCAAGAGAACCTCGCCCGGTCGCCTGCAGTATTCCCCCCGCGTATCGCCCCCGCACGCGATCCAGACTCCACTCAGTC
>JBJHCD010000273.1:0-7267 GCA_050485845.1 Pirellulaceae bacterium
CTCCCGCGGCCCGCCATCAGGCCGCTGGTTGTTCCTCTGTGCCACCTGCTTGGGCCACCTGCTTGGGCCACCTGCTTGGGCCACTCGACTCGAGTCACCTCAAGCGGGCCGCCGGCGGACGAACCGCACTTTGATCGGCATCTTATGAGCCAGTCGAGCCAAACAGACTCGAGCCTGCTGCTCCGTCACGCCACTCAATTCGTACATCACCGTTCCCGGCTTCACCACGGCCACCCAGAACTCCGGCTCCCCCTTCCCCTTACCCATTCGAGTTTCCAGGGGAGTCGAGGTGACGGACTTGTGGGGAAAAACCCGCACGTAAAGCCGACCTTCGCCGCGGATGTACTGCTGAGCCGCAATACGTCCTGCTTCGATTGTCTGGGCCTTGATCCAGCCCGGTTGCACCGCCTGCAAGCCGAAGTCGCCGAACACCACTCGGTTACCCCGAGTGGCATTACCTTTTATACGACCTCTTTGGCTTTTTCGATGCTTGACCCGCTTCGGCATTAGTGCCATCGATTTCGTCTCCCGAGAACATGCCTTGATTGATCCATACCTGCACGCCGATGTGCCCCTGAGCGGTCTTGGCTTCGCAAAAACCGTAGTCGATCTTGGCTCGCAAAGTGCTCAGCGGAATCGAACCGGAGATCTGCTTCTCCCGGCGCGCCATTTCCGAACCGCCCAGGCGGCCCGCCAACTGTATCTTGATTCCCTTGGCTCCCCCTTCCATGGTTTGCTCCATGGAACGCTTCATCGTCCGACGGAAGCTGGCTCGGCGAGAGAGTTGCTGAGCGATATCTTCCGCCACCAACTGGGCGTGAATCTCGGGACGGGAGATTTCCTCGATCTTCAAGTTGACTCGCCGACCGATCAAGTTCTGCAGGTCTTCCTGCAGCGTTTCCACCTCCTGTCCCTTCTTGCCGATGATCAAGCCCGGCCGAGCGACATGGAGGATGACCTTGACCTCGTCACGTGTCCGTTCAATCTCAATTCGGTCGATCCCGGCACTTCGGTACTGCGACTTCTTGGGATGATCCTTGATGAACTTGCGAATCTTCTGATCTTCGATCAGCAAGTCGGCGAAGTCCTGTTTGGATGCATACCAGCGGCTCTTCCAGCCCAGCATGATGCCGGTACGAAAGCCGGTGGGGTGAACTTTCTGACCCATATCGACTATGTCCTTCTGACCTACGATGCCTTGGTGTGACTTCGCCTCTGTTCCACTAACTGGGTTGGAAAGGCCCGCCGCTTCCAACCGTCGTCGCGATTCGATGGCCGAACCGCCACGGTGGGACCGGACGGGCTAACTCTCGAGTTTCGCAATGTCCTCGACGGTGACATGGATATGCGAGGTCCGCTTGAGGATCATGAAGGCCATGCCTCGAGCACGCGGGCGGATCCGCTTGAACATCGGCCCCCCGTCAACTCGAGCATCCATCACCACCAATCGATCCGCCGTCACCGGGCGCCCCTTGTTCTGGTCGGGATCCCGTGCGTTCCCCATGGCGCTGTGCAGCACCTTCTCCAGCATCCGAGCACCCCGCTCCGGTTGGTACCGAAGTATCTCCAGCGCTTCATCCGCCAGACGTCCTCGGATCATGTCCGCCAAAGGGCGGACCTTTCTGGCGCTGATCCGAGCGTAACGATGGCTGGCTTCATATGACATGTCTTCGTTCCTCTACCGTTTTCCTTTGCCGCCATGACCGCGGAAGGTACGCGTGGGAGCAAACTCTCCCAGCTTGTGCCCTACCATATCCTCTGTGACAAAGACCTTGATATGCTGCTTGCCGTTATGCACCAGGAACGACACGCCCACGAATTCCGGGACGATCGTGCAGGCCCGCGCCCACGTTTTGATCGCATCCTTGTTCCCCTGCTCCTGCTGTCGCTGCACCTTGACGTACAGCTTCGGGTCCACATAGGGCCCCTTCTTCAACGACCTGCTCATGGCTTGTCTGCCTTCTGTCCTGTCTGCCGCAACCTGGGGCTCACCCGCGAACGTGACTCCACGGTCGCTCTTGGTTTCCTCTCACCACGAAATCAGTTCTACAATTTCAATTGACCATACCGCCGCGAACGACGCCGCCGCACAATCGCCGAATTCGACGGCTTGCGACGCTGACGAGTTCGGCCACCCTTGGCCGGCTTTCCAGTCGGACTGACCGGATGACGTCCACCCTTCGTCCTGCCTTCACCACCACCATGGGGATGGTCGATCGGGTTCATCGCCGTGCCGCGGACATGAGGACGACGTCCCAGCCAACGCTTCCGGCCCGCCTTTCCCAGCACAATGTTCATGTGGTCGGTATTTCCGACCTTTCCAATCGTCGCTCGGCAATTGGCCGGGATCCGGCGAATCTCTCCGCTGGGGAGATTGATCTGAGCCCAATCGGCTTCCCGAGCGACCAAGGTGGCCGAGGCCCCCGCGCTGCGGCAGATCGCTGCCCCTCGCCCCGGATTCAGTTCGATGCAGTGGACGCTGGACCCCAAGGGAATGTTCCGCAGGGGCATGCAATTCCCCACTTCCGGCGGCGCGTCGGGACCATTCTCCACTCGGGCCCCCTGCTTCAAGCCGTCCGGCGCGATGATGTAAGCCTTCGAGCCATCGGAATAGTGAAGCAAGGCAACTCGAGCACTCCGGTTGGGATCGTACTGTATCGAATCGACGATCGCCGGCACGCCATCCTTCGTCCTCCGAAAGTCGATGACGCGATAACGCCGCTTGTGCCCACCTCCCCGGTGACGCACGGTGATCTTCCCCTGGTGATTTCGCCCCCCCTTTTTCCGCAAGGGACGAAGGAGCGACTTCTCTGGCTTGGCGCCCGGAGTCAGCTCGGCAAAATCACTGACCGTCGCGTTGCGACGACCGGCGGATGTCGGGCGGTAGATGCGAATTCCCATTTGGACTTTCCACTCTCTGCTGGCTGTTTACAAACTGGACGGTGGCCCGGACTCAACTCGCCCCGCTGCCCGGCAACCCCGCTGCCCGGCAACCCCGCGACAGCTCGCCATTCCTGATCCCTAGAAGAAGTCGATGCGATGCTCCGCGTGGAGCGTCACCAGGGCCTTCTTCCAGTTGCGGGTCGTGCCGTAGCGGAACCGATAACGGCGAGGTTTTCCCTTCCGATTGGAGGTCCGAACCTTGACCACCTTCACATCGAACAACCCCTCGACCGCCTCGCGAATCGTCTCCTTGTCCGCTCGAGGATTCACCTCAAAAGCGTACTGGTTGATTCGCTCCGCCTTGTGCATTCCCTTTTCCGTCACCAGGGGGCGAAGGATTACCTGGTGAGGATCCAAAACGATCCCCCCCGTGTCACTCCCCCGTCCCGCGTTTCCCTTTACTGCTTTGCTCATCAGTCCCATTCCTCAACTTGTCTTGTCGCCACCTTGGCCGAGCTTCCTGGCGAGCCTTGCCAGATCGCCGGTCGCCCTGAGGCGACCGGACCAGGAAGCTTGCTCAGGCGGGTACCGTCACCGGGCCTCGCTTCGCTCGCTCCCGAATCCCGTCGATCGCGGCCTTGGTCACCAACATCCGTCGCGGAACAAGCACCGCCAGGGCGTTCAACTCCGACACCGGACTGACCGTGACTCCGGCAATATTGCGGGCACTCTTGTACACATTGGGGTCATGGGACTCCGTGGTGACCAGCAGAGTCTTTCCCTCCAAGCCGATCGCCTTGAGCGTGGCCGCCATCTCCTTGGTTTTCGGAGCGGCAAAAGAGAGCTCATCCAAAATCACCAATTGGTCACTTTGAATCTTGGAGGCAATCGCCATCCGCGTGGCCGCCTGCAACGCCTTGCGAGGCATCCGATAGGAAAAGTCTCGAGGGCGCTTGGCGTGGATGTGCCCACCACCTCGGCGAATCCCCGAGCGACGGGAACCGGCACGGGCGTTCCCCGTCCCCTTCTGACGATACATCTTCTTGGTGGACCCAGCGACCTCGCCACGGGCCTTGGTGCGGAACGTCCCCTGGCGCCGATTCGCCTGGTACATCACCACGACATCATGCAGCAACTGCTTGTTGATGCGCGGAGCAATCTCCTGGGGATCGATCTCATATCGCCCCACTTCGGCACCGCTGCGATCGTAAATTGGCAAACTGGCCATAGCCTCACATTCCCAAACTCAAGTATGTCACCCGACGACAAGCAGCACGTCCCAGCTCGCCCCACTCGGACGAACCCTCCAAACCGCCACCATCAACAAGGACAGCCCACTTGCTCGTGAACCACTCCACCCACGACTTCCCCTCGCAAGGAGCCTTCGCGGAGAACGGAAGACTCTCCTTCGGCGTGTCGGGAGGGCAACCCACCAGCCAGATGCGGCCCACTCGGGCGACGCGGCCGGCAACCCAAGAAGCATCAAGAGCGCCACTCCCTTGGGGGCGACGCTCGGACGTCCTTAATAGACAGATTTTCGGACGTAGCGTAAAGAGGGTTCGACAAGAATTTGTTGGAACCGCTTCGCCGAGCGCAACGCCAGAAAACCGGCCGACAGTCGCTTCCTGAGCCCCAAGGCCCGTGCGTTGGATATCCATTACTCTTCAACCCACTTTCACCACTCGCCTGCGGGAAGCCAGGAACCTGTCCTGCTTTACCCGCGCGGCTTCCAATTCATCGCTATTCCCATTGACTGGGGCAAAGAAATCACTAACGAATACGACGGATTATCGCGTTGACGCCTTGATCTTGATGTCGACCCCCGCGGGCAAGCTGAGCTTGTTCAGGGCTTCAATCGTCTTGGCGGTCGCTTCCACGATGTCAATCAAACGCTTGTGCGTCCGGATCTCAAACTGCTGGCGAGCCTTCTTGTCGATGTGCGGCCCCGACAACACCGTGTACCGCTCGATTCGAGTCGGCAAGGGGATCGGGCCATGCACCTCGGAATGCGTTCGCTTGGCTGTGTCTACAATATCTTGAGCACTCTGATCGAGGATGGCATGGTCATAAGCCTCCATGCGAATCCGAATTACTTCATGCGGCTGGTTGGGCACTTCCGCTACTCCACAACACCTAAGAATCCAACAGATCGACGAACTATCGGTTCCAAAACACCGTCTGGACCAGAATACTATCTGGGCCGAAACATCATCCGGGCCAAAACACCGTGCGACCCGAAAGACAGTCTGGGCCGAAACAAGGGCTCGAGCCCCCAAAAACCGTAACAGTCACACACACGGCACGCGTCGCGGAGAAAACTCACTCACAACGCTTGGCGGGACTCGGGCGGTTCAACCGCGCGGATGGCTCTCCGAATGGAAAAGCCGGCCGGAGGATGACTACGAGCGTGACACGCGATTCCTGGCGGGAAACCACCGATCGTATTGATCCCAGGCCGAATCGTCAACTCCTGGTGAAGGAATTTTGGTGGGATTCCCAGGGAAGCCACCGCTGCAGCCTTCACTTGGGCCGCTGTTCACTCAAAACGCTTGACATCCTCGGCCGATGCAGGGGCATATTCGAGCGGAGCCAGGGAAGCACCCGCTCGGCCCTGACTGAGGCTTCGCATGGCACTCGAATAGCCGAACAGTTCCTTCAATGGGGCTCGAGCCGTGATGGTGGTCGTCGTCCCGCGCGTGTCGGTCTTGTCGATGATCGCGCGGCGCTGCTGAAGGTCCCCCACGAAATCTCCCATGAACTCCTCGGGCGTTGTGATCACCAGCCGCATGATCGGCTCGAGCAGCACCATCCCGGCCTCGGCCAGCCCCTTTTGGAACGCGTCATGGGCCGCAATGCGAAAGGCGACGTCGCTACTCTGCTCGTTCGCCTCCGCCCCGGTCACGGTGACCTTGATATCCATCAGGGGGGCGCCGGCGATCGTCCCTCCCCCCTCGCCGCAATTCTTCAGCTCCTCCAGGACGGCGACCAAATAATCCCCCGGTATCGCCTCCGGCGGACAGCGGTTCAGCACCAGCACGTTATTCCCCTCCACTCGCGCCGGTTCGAGCCGCAGCCCGACCTTGGCAAACAACTGCTGCCCCCCCAAATTCCGGTGGCACTCTCCCACCACCTCGGCCTCCCCGCCGATCGTCTCCCGGTAACTGACCTGCGGCTTGCGGAACTTGATGTTCAAGTTGAAATCGCGGAGCAGTCGGTTCTTGATCACCTCCAGGTGCAACTCCCCCATGCCCCGTATGATCGTCTGTCCCGTCTCCTCCGTCCGCACCGAGAGGGTCGGGTCCTGGCGCTTGAGCATCTCCAAAACTTCGGCCAGCTTCTTTCGTTCGGTCGAGTTCTCCGGTTCAATCGCCATCGAAATGACCGTCTCGGGGAACTGGATCGGTTCCAGCAGCAGCGGTGCCTTGGGATCGCACAGCGTATCCCCGGTCACCGAATGCCTCAGGCCGATCACGGCCACGATGTCCCCCGCGTCCACTTCATCGACCTGGCCATCCCGTTGCTTGTGGGTGGCATGGATTTGCCAAAGCTGAGCAATATTCTCTTTCTTGTCCTTGCCGGGATTATAGGCTCTCGAATTGGCCCGCAGCTTGCCCGAATAGACTCGTACCCACGACAAATCGCCCGTCTTCGCCGGCAGGACCTTGAAGACCAACCCGGAGAAAGGGGCATCCACGTCCGGCTTTCGCTGCTCGGTGGTCGGCTTCTTCGGATCGGTCCCGTGTCCCGTGACCGGAGGGAGGTCGAGTGGGCTGGGGAGAAAATCGACCACTCCGTCCAAGACGGGCTGCACGCCGATGCCATGGAGAGCCGAACCGCAGAAGACGGGCTGCACCTGATGAGCAAGCACGGCGTCTCGCAGCACCCGCCGGATCAGCGACTCGCCGATCGGCTTCTCCTGCAGAGCGAGTTCCATCAGTTCGTCGCTGAAGTTGTAGAGCGATTCCAGCAGGGCGCTCCGCCACAATTCCGCCTCGTCCTGAAGCTCCTCCGGAATGGGCTCCTCCTGAACGACCCTTCCCTCACTCTCCGAGTCGAAAACCAACATCTTCATACGGATCAGGTCGATCACTCCCCGGAAAGGATCGGTGACATGCGCGGGCCCCTGGCCGACCGGAATCTGCAGGGCCACGGGATTGGAATTCAGCCGAGTCCGCATTTCTTCGAGAACACTGAAAAAGTCGGCGCCCTCCCGGTCCAGCTTGTTGATGAAGGCCAGTCGAGGAACTCGATAGTGATCGGCCTGCCGCCAGACAGTCTCGCTCTGGGCCTCCACTCCTTCCCGAGCACTGAAGACGACGACGGCGCCGTCCAGCACTCGGAGACACCGCTCGACCTCGGCCGGGAAATCGACATGGCCGGGGGT
>JBJHCD010000274.1:0-794 GCA_050485845.1 Pirellulaceae bacterium
GACTTGACCGGTCGCTCGCATGCTGATGCTGATGAGGGAGCCGAGCAGGTTGGTGGAGACAGCCAGTCGAGACCCTTTGGGAATATCATTGACTTGGCTGACCAGTTCCAGTCCCAAGCCGGGGCCCATCATCCGAGCGAATAGGTCTTCCAGGGATTGTTCGGAGCCTTCCATGCCGGGCGGCACGATTCCCGCCGCGATCACAGCCGCCTTCAGTAAACCGAGATAGTCTCGAGCGAAATCAAAGAGTTCATGCACGTGGGTCAATTCCGTGGCGGCGTCCAAGTCGACGCTGACCAGGCGCAGCACGGGACGATCAATGACGCGCAGGTACGTTTCAATCGGTGGACGGGGTTCGGCGTCCCGCCCCCGCACTCCGAGATCGATCGAAACATTGAGAACTCGGGCCCCTTCGGGATAATCCATGCCCAGGAAAAAAATGTCGCTCCAGGCACTGTGCGAAAAATCCATCCGAACCGCAGTCCGCTCGCAAAGCAGCGGAAAACTACCGTCCTCCGAACTGCGAGTCAACAATTCGGGACAGATTCGGAGAGGTTGATCATGTGGGTGACCGAGCCGAAACATCCACTGATTGCCACGTACCGCGCGGACGCTGTTCCGAACTTGATTGGCCAACGTCTGAAAGGCCAGTTGCCGGTAAGCCTGCGCCAGGGCACTGGCAATTGCCTCACTGGGGCCCTGACTTTGCTGACAATCCAGGCATTCGTCGATCGCCTCGCGAAATCGCCGCTCCAGCAGATGCTGGAACCCACCGTGCGGAATATGTCCCAAAC
>JBJHCD010000274.1:804-4480 GCA_050485845.1 Pirellulaceae bacterium
ACCGGAAGCCGTTTTGGCAGGTGATAACGATAGATGCCGGCTAGAAAGAACAGCGCGCGAACTCGGCGATAGAGATTCTTTTCCGTCCGACGGAAGCGGTCGAGTTCCTCGGCGGCGGCTTGCAGTTCCGCCAGGGTCCATGGTTCACAGATCGCGTCCAGCGACTGATTGCGGACATGATCGTCGTTCGAGGCGATGATATCGATGAGTGTCGGCATCGTGATTCGTCAGTTTCGAGAAATGGACCCAGTCGCCAACAGTTCGACCAACTCCGACAGAATCGCGTCCCGATCCTGGCCGTGAAGCGCCAAGGCAAGCTGAGCCATCAGCAGTCCATACTTCACGCCGATGTTGTAGCGAGTCCCACTTAAGTGCAGCGCGAGGTATTTTTCTTGCTGTGCCAGTTGGGCGAGGGCGGCGGAGAATTGAATCCCTGGGACTTGTCGCCGAGAGGCGTTGTGCAGGGAGTCCGCATCCCCCCGCGTCGCTTCCATTTCCGCCAGAAGGTCCATGACTTTCGGAGTCAGGACATGCATGCCGAAAAAGCAGAGGTAATATCCGGCACGAAGTCCCGCAATGATCAGCTCCTGCTCGGCAAGGGTCGGCGTCGGCTTCTCCAAAACTTTGGTCACTTCATAAAGATTCGTCTCCCCCCGGACCAACTGCCCACCAACCGCTCCGAAATAGGGGAGCTTTGTTTCCCGAGTTGCCTGGACGGCCGAGACGGAACAACCATGCTGGGTAGCAGTCTCGATCAATTGCTGAGCACAACAGCGGTTCTCGGTGCTCAGGTAAAGGTGATCCCCCACGAGGTGCAGGAAGGGCTCCCGGCCGACGAACTCGCGCGCCTGAAGCACGGCGTCGCCATACCCGCGTGGTTCCTTCTGCTCGACAAACAGCAGACGCTCGACCTGCTCTCCAGCCGCCCGCCGGTACTCGTCCTGGTCTCCCGGCTGGATGACCACGCAGATCTCTTCGACCCCAGCGTGGATGACTTCCTCCAGGATCAACTGCAGGGCGGTCTTCGATTCCCCGCCACGATCCACAAGCTGCTGCAAGGGAAGCATGTGCTGATCGGGGGCCGCTGCCGTAATCAATGCTCGACGAACCTTCATCACCGCAGAACCTTTTTCGACTGATCAACCATTTCCGCGACTAACTCCCCCAGAAACCAACCGATAAACCAACCGATCATCTTCCCAGAAAAGACAGGCCCACTCCCAAAACGACCAGACTCACTTGGCCAGAAAAACTTCGTTCCTGTAGGCCCAAAACGCGCGATCGGGCGAACTGCGCTCATCCGCGGGAAAAATGCCTCCGTTTGCAGCGTCTTTCCATCTCTCCTTCACCCCCGCTTCGTCAAAGCCCAGGAAACGGGCCCCGCACCCCCGGGCATCGCCACGCCGCTCCGCCAAATCTCCACCACCTCCCCCGGCGAATTCCAATTTCTCTTGCTCACCGAGCGGTCGAGTGCGGCAATACCGACTCGGCCACACGCCGTTGCTTGGCATTTCATCGGCGAGCGGTTACGATTTCCCGAACTGCCGCTCTCACTCCCCCAGCATCTCCGTTTCCGTTTCCGTTTTTGCCCTCGTGCCCCCGTGTCCTCTGAACACTGAACACTGAACACTGAACACTGAACACTGAACACTGAACACTGAACACTGAACACTGAACACTGAAAACTGAAAACTGAAAACTGAAAACCAACCCCCAAAGGCCCCGAATCATGCAAGCTCAACAAGCCATTCGCGAAGTCATTGAATTGGGCAACACGGTTGCGATGAGTTACCTGTCGGACCTTAGTGACGAGGAATTGCTCCGGCGGCCTCATCCTCGATGCAATCACATCAATTGGCAATGGGGTCATCTGATTGTTTCGGAGAATGAGTTGGTGAATCAGGCCATTCCGAACGCAATGCCGCCTCTTCCGGAGGGATTTGCCGAGCGGTACACCAAGGAGACGACAGAGTCGGATGATCCGAGTTTGTTTGCGTCGAAGGAACAGCTACTGGCCGTGATGGCGGAGCAGCGAAAGGGGACTTTGGCGGCGTTGGAACAGTCGACGACAGAGGACCTGGATCGTCAGACGGGAATACCCTACGCGCCGAACGTGGCCTCGGTCTTCTCGCTGCAGGGGACCCACTGGCTGATGCATGCCGGACAATGGGTCATTGTTCGCCGCCAATTGGGGAAAGAGCCTTTATTCTGAGCGGATCGGCTCGGATCGGCTCGGGTCGGCCACTTGTCCCGCAGGGAGAATACCACCATGACCTCCAACTTCGACGGCGACTCGTTCGCGAATGTTCCTGATCGCGACATGAGTGACCAGGGTGCCTCGATACAGGGTGCCTCGATACAGGGAGCCTCGGTAGACCAGCAGCAATCCTTCCCGGTCATCTCACTGGATGGATTGGTTGCACCGCAAGCGCCGGCGGACGTCGAACATTCGGGAGTCGATCGTCAAGTTCTGCTTGACTTGGTGATGCGGTTCGGGCTGCAGGTACCCACCTTCACGACCGACTGGGTCGCGAATCAAACGCGGCTTCCGATGCAGATGCTGGAATCCCTGCTCTGGGATTTGAAGCAGGACCAGTTGGTCGAGATCATGGGGCAAGTCGGCCCGTTCAACTATCGATACACGCTGACTCAGCGAGGAACGGAGTATTCGCACAAGGCTTCGCAATTTTGCGGTTACGTCGGCCCGGCCCCGGTTTCATTGGACGACTACACCGACTTCTTGGCCTTTCAGCAGCAACAGCGTCCCGAGGTTACTCCGTCCTCCGTTCGGGAAGCGCTGCGAGACTTGGTGGTACCCGAGCATGTGGTGCAGGTGGCCGGATTGGCGGCCTCATCCCTTCGAAGTCTGTTTTTGTTTGGACCGCCTGGAAATGGCAAGACCACCTTGGGGCGTTCCCTTCACCGGGCTTACTCGGGAGGAATCTGGATTCCGCTCTGTATCTCCGTCGACCATCACATGATTCGCCTCTTCGATCCACAGGTGCATCGACTCCGTCCCACGCCCCCGGGGAATTACGATCAACGGTGGGTCTTCATCGAACGGCCGTTCATCGTCGTCGGGGGAGAGCTGGGAATCGCCGACCTGGATCTCCGCTTCAATCCCACGGTGCGGTACTATGAGGCGCCGGCTCATCTGAAGGCCAATGGGGGAACTTTCCTGGTGGACGATTTCGGTCGCCAGCGGGTCAGTCCCACGGATCTCTTGAACCGTTGGATCATTCCCGTGGAATACCAGGTCGATTTTCTGACCCTCCACACGGGCCAGCGCGTTCAGGTTCCCTTCCACCTGATGTTGATCGTCGCCACCAATCTGGCCGTCGCGCAGATCGCGGATGAGGCTTTCTTGCGGAGAATGGGGTATCGGCTCCAACTGGCGGGGCCGGACGAGTCGGCCTACGTCGAGATACTTGACCGGTATGCCCGGCAGATTGGGGCCACCCTCGCCCCCTCCGTACCACAGCTCTTGCTGGATCGATATCGGGAGTCGGGCAAGGTTCTCCGCGCCTCGGAACCGCGTGACTTGCTGGAGCGAGCCCGTGATTATTGCGACTTCGAAGGGAGGCAACTGCACGTGGACGAGGAAGTGATCGATGTCGCATGGCGAGGGTACTTCGGCACGGAAGTCTCCGCCGAGTCGAAGGGGGCTCGTTAAGCC
>JBJHCD010000274.1:4490-7247 GCA_050485845.1 Pirellulaceae bacterium
TCGCGGTCCGGCATGGGGCCGTCGAGCGTCTGAAGTTGCGAGACCGGAACGTAATAGGTTTCGTAATGTTTTCCATCCGAGAATCGCGCGCCCCGGGGACTCGGAACGAGCACGGTGGCTCGCTTCGTAACTCGGTTGACCAATCCACGGTACTCCCGTCCCTCGAAGCGAAACCGGACCCAAACGCCGGGTCGAATGCCGAATTTGACGTAAGCCTGCTCGCGGGGCGTGATGAGCCGATGGGTGTGTTCGCGGTGAGTGAACAGGCGAGTGGCCAAGGTTTGGAATCGGTTCGCTCGGCAATTCGAATCCTTCCAAAGCACCATTTCCAGCAGATGGACCAGCTCGTGTTCGAAGACGCGCTGGAGGGCTTCGAGCCGATCGCGACAGGCGATGCCGGTAACGCTGACCGGGCGGTGATCGTTTTCGGTGAAGGTCTTGAAAAGCAGCGTCGAGGCAACCGTGATTTCGTAATACTCCAGGCCGTTCGGCATACGAAACCGAGTCGTCTTACCTCCGGCACTGGTCATGCGAGGGGAGATGCGGAAGGTAATCCCCTTGGAACCGAGATGTTTACCGACATGGCCGGCAAAGAACGTCGCGTCGTACAGCTGGAAGAGTCGTCGCAAGTCTTCCGCGTGAAAACTGCGGAAGTTCCCTTGCTGCATATAGCGGGACTGGTCCAGGAGATCCGTGTAGATCGCCCCAGTCCGCTCGGAAGTCTCGGCAGGCGTTAGCGACGTGGCGAGGACTAACTTTTCCAATTCCGACATGCAAGCCGCTCCTTCGTCCAACAAACGTCCCAGAAGTACTCCTGGCGGAATTTTAACCTTTCCCCGACGTCGCAACAGTCACTCGCTCGGATCCCGGCAAGAATTTCCGATTCCGGGGTTCAGCAGGGCCCAGCCCGTTGTTGCTCCCACTTGTTGCTCACACTGGGGCCCTCAGGTTAGACTCGGCCGCACCAAACCTTCGCAACTTGACCGTCCGTCGTCGAACGGACATCTCCTAGCACGAGCGTTACCCATGAGTTTGCCCTCCGAGGCTCCCTCCGCGGAGACACCTTCCGAATCCACACGACGTCCGAACTGGCTTCGGCGTCTCTATTATTGGGTCTTGGGTTGGGCGGAAACACCCTACGGAACCCCGGCCCTGGCGGCGATATCGTTTGCCGAGAGTTCCTTTTTTCCGATTCCTCCGGACGTGCTGCAGATTGCCCTTTCGGTCTCCAAGCCTCGCCGAGCTTACTTTTACGCCACGGTTTCGGCCCTGGCCTCGGTCCTGGGAGGGATCCTGGGCTGGATTATCGGGTACGCTCTCTGGTCCGTGGTCGGGAACTTTTTTCAGACCTATGTGCCAGGGTTTTCGGCGGAGAATTTCGAGCATGTGGGGCGGTTGTACCAGGAGAATGCCTTTCTGGCTCTGCTGGGTGCCGCGTTCACTCCCATCCCCTACAAGGTCTTCACCGTGGCGGCGGGGGTGTTTCACGAGTTCGTGCCGTTGACCACGTTGATCATCGCTTCGGGGATCGGCCGAGCGTTGCGGTTCTATTTGGTGGCGACGGTCTTGTACTTCTGTGGTCCGAGTGCCCGCTATTTGCTCGAGCGGTATTTTGAACTGATTACCCTCGCTTTGTTTATTCTGGCGGTTGCCGGGTTCGTCGTGATTCGGTTCCTCGTGTGACGGGGGGGCTCGACGGAGCCCAAGCACTGGCCGGGAGTGTCGGCAGATGCTACCATCGATCGTGAAAAGTGAGTTTTTCCCGCCCGCCGGGAGTCGTCCCGGCACAATTTCCCACCTCAGGCGAAGTTACGACATATCGAGGTTCGAGCAGATGACAATCACGGCGTCCGGACGTTTTTACTTGTTGGTCGGTTTGCTGGTCGCGCTAACGCTCGTCGGCTGCCGTCCACCATCCGGGAGTTGTTCCGGTGGCGGGCGAAAATTTCTCAGCCTGGGAACGGCCCCGGTTGGCGGAGCGTTCCCGGTGGTGGGTGGGGCCATCGCGGATGTGCTGAATGAGCATTCTGGTGAGGCCAATTGGCGAGTTCAGGCGAAGGGAACCAAGGGATCCCAGGAGAACATTCGCCGCTTGCAATCCGGAGACCTCCAGCTGGCGATGTCCAACGCGGCGATCACCTACTTCGGAGTTCGCGGGGAAGCAGGTTGGGAAAGGGCCTACGACGTCAAGTCCGTGATGACCCTCGCCCCCAACGTCGCCCTGTTTATCACTCGGGCCGATTCCGGAATCCAGCGAATCGCCGATCTCAAGGGAAAGCGCGTGATCGTGGGCCCGGCGGGTGCCGGCTTCGAAATGTTCGCCCGTCCCATTGTCGAGGAACATGGGCTCGCGTGGAACGACTTCACGTCGCTCCCCGCCTCTCAAAGTGCCGCCGTGGACATGCTGGGGGATGGCACGGCCGATGCCGCCCTGCTGGGAGGGGCCATCCCAACGGCGTCGATCACTCAGGCCACCAGTACTTTCCGCGTTCATTTCGTCCCCTTTGACGAGGACGCTCGTCAACGCCTGATTGAAAAGTACCCCTTCTTCCACGACGCCACGATTCCGGCCGGCACTTACTCCGGGTTGACGGAAGACTTCGTGGCCATGAACGTCGGATCGATGCACTTGATTACTTCCGCCGATCAAGATGAACAACTGATCTACGAACTGACCAGGTCGCTTTGGGAAAACCGAGCGGAGATTACCGAGAGGCATCAAGCGGGGCGAGCGATCAACGAGCAGAATGCGGCTCG
>JBJHCD010000275.1:0-5110 GCA_050485845.1 Pirellulaceae bacterium
GGGAAGCAACTGGTCGAGGAGTTGTCTACCTGGTCGAGATGGCAGCCAAGCATTTGGGGCTGGACCTTCGAGGCTGCCGCGCCGTGGTCCAAGGTTTCGGAAACGTCGGGAGCCATGCGGCGATGTTTCTCGAGCAACTCGGGGCGAAGATCATCGGCGTCAGCGATGCCATGACCGGAATCTATAATCCGCAGGGACTCTCCACCGCTTCGTTGCTCGACTACCAGCGTGAGCATCGATTCTTGACGGGATACCCGCATGGAGAGGAAATCACCAATCAGGAACTCTTGGAGCTTTCCTGTGACGTCTTGATTCCGGCCGCTCTACAAAATCAAATCACCGCCGAGAACGCGTCCAATATCGATTGCCGAATTCTCGCGGAGGGAGCGAACGGTCCCACGACGCTGGAGGCCGACGAGATTCTTCAGCAGCGGGGAGTTTTTGTTCTGCCCGATATTTTGGCGAATGCCGGCGGCGTTACGGTTTCCTACTTCGAATGGGTTCAAGCCACGCAGAATTACATGTGGACCCTCGAGGACGTGAACACGCGTTTGCATAACATTCTTTCGGATGCTTTCCAGCGGACACTGCGACGCTCGGAGCAATCGAGTTATGATATGCGAACGGCCGCCACCATCGAAGGGATTCAGCGAGTCTGTGAAGCCAAACTGGCTCGAGGGCTTTTCCCGTAAGCCCGTAAACCCGTAAATGAAACCATTCCATGAACCGACAACAGGAGATTGAAATACGATGAATAACCGTCCTTCGGCGATAACGTGGGCTGCGGCGACAACGTGGGCTGCGGCCGCGACGCTGGCTCTCATCGTGTCCGGGAGTACGACCATTGCCTCCGCTCAAGACAGGCCCCAAGAACCCACCGCCGTCTCGGAACCTCGAACCATCGGCAAGTTGGATGCTTTCGAATCCGAGTTTCACGAACTGGTGGCGGAGGACGCGGTCATTGAAGTCTTGGCCGAAGGGTTTCATTGGACCGAGGGGCCGGTCTGGATGCCGGAGTCGAATAGCTTGCTGTTTTCCGATATTCCGCGGAATGCGATCTATCGCTGGTCCGAAGCGGATGGCTTGACGCTCTTCCTGAAGCCCTCGGGTTACACGGAGGAAGGGGATGGGGGATATCGCGTCGGAGGACGATTTCGAAGTGAACCGGGCACGAACGGTCTGACTCGCGACCTGCAAGGGAGGCTGATCATGTGCGAGCACGGAAATCGGCGAGTAACCGTGCTCCTGCGAGAAGAGGATGCGATCAAGAAGACGCTGGCCGGCAATTACCAAGGAAAACGCCTCAACAGCCCGAATGACGCCGTGGTTGCGAAAAACGGAGATGTCTATTTCACGGATCCCCCCTACGGTCGCCCACTACGATTCGACGATCCCGGACGGGAACTCGATTTCTGCGGAGTCTATCGAATCTCCGCGTCAGGTGAATTGACTTTGCTGACCGATGAAATGACCGCTCCCAACGGCATCGGACTTTCACCCGACGACAAGACTCTCTATGTCTCCCAGTCGGATGGCAGAGAGCCGATTTGGCGAGCATTCGACTTGAGCGACGAAGGCGAAATCACCGGTAGTCGCATCTTCCAGGATGCTCGCAACTGGGCCGGTCAAGGACCAGGTGGTTGTGACGGAATGGCAATCGATCAAGCAGGTCGCCTCTTTGCAACCGGTCCGGGAGGTGTCTACATCTTCACCCCCGAAGGTAAGGCCCTGGGACGCATCACCACGGGACGGCCGACAGCGAATTGTGCCTTCGGCGGGGATGGCTCGACCTTGTACATGACCGTCAATGACTTGGTCTGCCGCATCTCGACTCGGACAAAAGGGCTCGGCTTCTAATCTCCACTAATCTCCACCAGGCGAGACAGCGGGGGTGGCGGCCCGTAACCAGAGGCCGCCATCCACCAGTAGCGAGATCCCGGTGATATAGTCGGCATCGTCCGATGCCAGGAACACGGCAGCTCGACCAATGTCCTCCGGACGGCCCAAACGGCCCCAGGGAAGTTGGTCCCCGCCCGAGTCGACGGCGTCGTCGCCGAACGTCGCCCGTTCGCCCGGCGTGTCGATCCAACCCGGTTCAATGGCATTCACGTTGATGCGGTGGGGTAGCAGTTCGGCCGCGATCGTCTCCATCATCGCAATGACTCCCCGCTTGGCGGCATTGTAGGCGACGGCGTTCACGAAAGGGACTCGAGCATGCAAGCTGGAAATGAACACCATCTTTCCACGTGCTTGGCGAGCAACCATTTGTCGAGCGACCAACTGGCTCATGTGAAAGCCCGCCGTGAGTGTCCCCGCAATCGTGCGTTGAAAAATCTCGGGATCATACTCCAGGAATGGAGTTCGCTTGGAAAAGGCGGGATTGGAAATGAAGATATCGATCGGCCCCAGTTGTCGCGCGGCTTGCTCGGCCACCTGCTCGCATGACTCCCGCTGAAAGACGTCCCCCGTTACCAAAGCCGCTCGGCGCCCCAACCCCTCCAAATCCCGAATCAAGGACTCCGTCTCGTCGCTCGCTTGCAGGTCGTTCACGACCAGGTCGGCCCCGGAACGAGCGAGTTCCAACGCGCAGCCTCGACCGATTCCTCGAGCTGCTCCGGTGACGAACGCCACTTTTCCCGCCAACTTCATCAGTCCATGCTCACTTTGTCGGAGTTTCCAAGGTAAAAATACGGAAAGAGATCGTGGGCTGGTCCAAATCGCCAGGGCTTGGCCGGCTCGCCTGCCGCCACGAGTCTCCCCCAGTGTAATGCTCGCTCGCCATTTCGGATACCAACGGAGTTCCTATGACCAAGGCGGACCGACCAGCCTCGCGAATTCCCGAGTCGATGCAGCGGTACGCTCGTGCTGTCGACCTGATCCCCGGGGCAACTCAACTGGTCAGTCGGCGACCAACGCGGTATGCCTTTGGTGTCTCCCCCGTGTACGCCCAAAGGGCCCAGGGGGCTCGGTTCTGGGACGTCGATGGCCATGAGTATATCGATTGGGCCAGTGGCATCGGGGCGATCATCCTCGGCTACGCCGATCCCGTGGTCGACGAAGCGGTCATCGAACAGATCCGACTCGGCACCATGTACTCGATCAATCATGAATTGGAAATTCAGGTTGCCGAGTTGCTGACGGCTCGTCTCCCCGGAGCGGAAATGGTGCGGTTTTCCAAGGGAGGTGGAGAAGCCTGTGCGATGGCGGTGCGGATCGCGCGGGGTGTGTCGGGACGTGATCGCGTCCTCTTTTGTGGATATCACGGTTGGCATGACTGGTACCTGGCTGCCAATTTGACCGCCGATGCAAACCTCGGTCCCCACCTGTTTCCGGGGATTGAACCGATTGGCGTCCCGGCTGGACTCGCCGGAACCGCTCAGCCATTCCCTTACGGTGATCTCGAATCCTTGGAACGACTCTTGGAGTCGTATCGGGGAGAAGTGGCGGCCGTCATGATGGAACCGGTCCGCTCGGCACTCCCCCCTCCCGGGTATCTCCCCTCGGTGGTCGAGTTGGCTCGCAAGCATGGCGCCGCATTGATTTTTGACGAGGTATCCGCCGGATTTCGATTTGGGGACTCCGCGGCACAGGGATACGTCGGCGTCGAACCCGATCTATCCGTTTTCGCCAAGTCGATCTCCAATGGTTATCCCATGGGGATCGTGGCCGGGAAGCGGGAGTGGATGGAACCCTCCGCTCGGATGTTCATCTCCAGCACCTACTGGAGTGACACCATTGGGTTGCGAGCCACGCTGACGACACTACAAGAGTTGCGGAACCGCGAGATTCCGAACAAACTGTGGGCCTATGGCGGTCGCCTTCAGCAGGAACTCAATGAGGCCGCCCGGCGAACCGGCGCGCCGGTCCGCTGCAGTGGGCTCCCGATCCATCCCCAATTACACTTCTCCATCGACGATCCGCTGCTGCAGCGTCAAGCCATTACTCTGTATATTCAGGAAATGGCGAAGCGAGGATGTCACGGGTATGCTTCGTTCTACTTGAACGCCGCCCAGGGGGAAGCCGAGCTTGATCAGACCGTTCGGGCGGCCGAAGAGACCTTCGCTCAAATTGCCGCCGGCGTATCGGAGAGGCGATTGGATGAGCGGCTTGAGGCGGAATTGCAGCAGGAGTATTTCCGACGACTCGTGCAGTAATCCTCAAGTGCAGTAATCCTCGTTCGGAATCGTTAAACATTGATCAGAGAAGACGAAAACAGGGTACCGATGCCTACCACCGATCCGACCGATTTCGCCTCGATCAAGGCCACCTACGATCGCGATGGTTTCATCGTGATTCGCCGGTTCTTGCCGGAATCCGAATTGTCCGAGTTGCGAGATGAATTGGACCGCTACATTCGGGACGTGGTCCCGACGCTTCCCTCCTCGGCGGCATTTTATCAGGATCGTTCGCGTCCCGAGACGCTCAAGCAGATGCAGCACATGGAAGGAGACCCGTACTTTCGCGATTACACACGTCAAGCCCGATGGTGTGAACTGGCGGAAGTTCTCGTGGGCGAGTCCGCATCGTGTCAGGCTCCGGAATGGTTCAATAAACCCCCCGGAACCGCGCACCCTACACCGCCGCATCAGGACAACTTCTATTTTTCTCTCCGCCCACCGAACGTCGTAACGCTCTGGTTGGCGCTGGACGAGGTGGACGAGGAGAACGGCTGTCTCCGCTACGTCCGCGGATCCCATCGGGCCGGTGTCCGGCCGCATGCTCCTTCGCAGGTCATCGGGTTTTCGCAGGGAATCAGTGACTATGGCGAATCGGATCAGTCCGAGGAGGTCGCGGTACACCTTCAACCTGGAGACATGGTCGCCCACCATGGAGATACCATCCATCGAGCGGAAGCGAATCGTTCGTCCGACCGTCAGCGCCGAGCCTTCGCAATGGTGTTCAAGGGAATAAGCTGCCGCCGAGACGAAGCGGCCTACCAGCGGTACCTTGAAGCGCTCCACCAACAGCATGCGGCTCAAGGGGTAACATCCTGATTATCGCGTCGTTAGAATGAGCCGTTTGCGAGGGATTGCCAGTCCGCCGATCAAGTCGTCGTAGTTTCGCGTGACCGCCCCCACTCTGTTTGGATCCAACAGCGATGATTAGCCGG
>JBJHCD010000275.1:5120-7235 GCA_050485845.1 Pirellulaceae bacterium
TAGCCGGAATAGCCTCCTCCCTCGTGGACAAGTCGTATTCTTCTTCGCGGGCCTGCTGGCTTGGCTGGCACCTTGCGGATGGCAGGAGTCCGTCAGTCGTGCTGACGATTGGCCTCAATTCCGAGGTCCCAACAGCACGGGGATCACCCACACGGCGAGTGGCCTGCCGATTGAGTTCTCCGATACGAAAAACGTGGCCTGGCAGCAGTCGGTGGGGGATGGCATTGGATGTCCCGTGGTTGTCGGGGGACGAGTGTTTGTAAGTGGAATGACGGAATCCAAGACGATCAGTCTGTTCGCATTCGACCTCGAGTCGGGCGAAAAACTCTGGCAGCGCGACTGGCCGACCGGGAACCTGCCCGAGATTCACAAGACAAACAGCCATGCCAGCACGACTCCGGCGGCCGATGACGAGCGAGTTTATTTCTACTTCTCGACCTTGGGACTTCTGGCCGTCGACGCCGAAACGGGAGAGGATGTCTGGCGGCAGGAACTTCCCGTCCCGTTCTTTGTCTTCAAGTGGGGGGCCGGCATGTCTCCCGTGCTCTATCGGGACCTGGTCCTCTTCTGCCAAGACGACGACCTCTATCCGGCTATTCATGCCTTCGACAAGAGAACCGGCGAGCTTCGCTGGAAAGATGAGCGAGAGGACATGGCCGTCAATTACTCACATCCCATTGTCTGTACGGTCGACGGCCGGGACGAGATCGTCGTGGCCGGAACGGGAATGCTGATCGGCTACGACCCCGACTCGGGCCGGCGACGATGGCATGCCAAGGCATTGCTGCGCAACATCAAGACCACGCCGGTCTGCAAGGATGGCGTGATCTATATCTCGGTCCAAAGCGCTGGGATTGCCAACCAATGGCTCGCCTCCGTCGATAACGCGCCGACCGGAAACAACGACGGCAAGTTGACCAAGGAAGAGATCCAAGCCTTCGTGGGGGAGACCCCGATTCCAGAAGCCTTTTTCCGCAAGACGTTTGACCGGGGCGATCTGAACAACGATGGATACCTGGAGGGACGGGAGCTGGATATCGCCTTCCTGCATCCCGACAACTTCGCCGGAGCCACCTTCGATACGCCGCAGGAAAATGTCGCCTCTGAATACATCATGGCGATCCGTGGAGGAGGTGAGGGAGATGTGACCGATACCCACGTTCTCTGGCGCCATCGAACTCGGCACACCGACCATATCGTCTCCCCCTACATCTCCCAGGGCCGCCTGTTCCTGATCAAGGAAGGGGGAATCAGTACCGTTTTCGACTTGGCGACCGGCGAGCCGCTCCGGAAGGCTCAGCGAGTAGGACGAGGGGGAAGTTATTTTGCTTCACCCATTGCCGGCGACGGCAAAATCTACGTGGCCAGCGAAAATGGGACGATTCTCGTTTTGTCCGACGACGAGAATTACGAGGAACTGGCGACCAACGACATGGGGGAGAGCATTATCGGTACCCCCGCCATCTCGGGCCGGCATCTGGTGGTCAGGACACGCACCCAATTGATTTGTGTTTCGGAACAGTAACGTCCCAGTTTTACGAAGGTGATTCTGCATGAAATCCGCCATTGAGGCACGCATCTTTGGTGCGAACAACCCTGGCATTCCTCGCTCTCTTTGCGTCTGCCTTTTTCTCCTGGCCATCGGCCATCTCGGCACGCTGTTGGCGGAACAGCGGGAAGACGTGGAACTAAATCGAGGATTGATCGCTCATTGGCCCCTTCAGGGAGATGGAAAGGACCTCTCCCGCCGAGAACGTCCCCTGCGCCTCCAAGGAACCGTGGATTGGAATGTCGCCGGCCCGACTGGCGTGTCCCGCGGCGCGGCCGGACTCCGAGGAGAGGGAGGATGGCTGGAACTGCCCGGAAGCCGGGCGCCACGACTGGGCCGAGACGATTTCAGCATTTCCCTTTGGCTGCATACGTTGGAGAGAATGGATGACGTTCCGGGCGACCTGATCAGCCAATACGATGCCGCTCAACGACGCGGATTCCATCTCAGTCTCAAGACGAATGCCGGCGTGACGACCAGCCAAGCCAACTATCGCCATCTTCATTTCGGCATCGACGACAACCAGGAGACCTCCTGGGACGATTGCGGACGTCCAGGTAATGCCC
>JBJHCD010000276.1:0-2455 GCA_050485845.1 Pirellulaceae bacterium
GGTTACTACTACTCGACCAATGAAGCCAGTTTCGATTCATTCCCTCCTCAATATCAGCGGTTCATCACCAAAATGCGACAGGGATTGGACGGCCGAAAATACTCGTCCCGCTATATCGGTTCCTTCGTATCCGACTTCCACCGCACGTTGCTGAAGGGGGGGGTGTTCCTCTATCCCCCCACCAGTCGCTATCCCGAGGGAAAACTCCGGCTCCTCTATGAGGCCAATCCCTTGGCTTTTCTGGCCGAGCAGGCGTCGGGTTTGGCGACCAACGGAACGGAGGACATTATGAAGATTGAACCGACGAGCATCCACCAACGAGTTCCGTTGGTTATCGGCAGCCGAGCGGAAGTCGAAGCCTTCCACAAGTGTGCGGACTAGTCTTCCAGCCTCCGCCCCAGTTCGCTTCGAAAGTCCCTAGCAGATCCTTGGGAGGGGAGCCCCGGCGGGATCTTCCAAGGGACCCTCCTGCCCGAGTGCTCGACGAACCAACACGGGAGCCAATCGACGCTCTCGGACCTCACCGGCAACGGTGGCTTGGCTGGTTCCAGGGCATCGCCGGAGAACCTGACAAGCTTGCTCGGCATGCTCCGCTGGAACCGCCACAACCATGGTTCCCTCGCAGGCGACGTGTAGTGGGTCGAGTCCCAGCAGTTCTCCCGGTGCTCGGACCCCTGGAGAGATGGGAACTCGGGCTTCATCCAGAACGAATGCCAGGCCGGTTACTTCCGCCCATTCCTGCAGCACGGCGGCCACGCCACCTCGAGTGGCATCTCGCATGGCTCGAAGCGGTGTCTGATATCGGGTGAGTGCGAGGACGCTGTCGAGTAGCGATGCCGAGTCACTGACGAGCGGGGGATCCGCTTCAAAGCCGTCCCGAGTCGCCAGGATGGCCATGCCATGCCGGCCGATGGGGCCCGAAATGATGATGGCATCACCCGGCTGAATCGTTTCGAGTCCCGTCAGGGAGATCGGAAGACGGCGACCGATTCCCGTGGTGTTGAGGTAGATCTGATCCACGTTCCCTCGTGGGACGACCTTTGTATCTCCCGTCACGACTTGAGCGTGGCTCTGGCGAGCGGCCTGGGCAACGGACTGAAGAACTTTGTGGAGCGTTTCCATGGGGAGCCCTTCCTCGATGATCAAGGAGAGGCTCAGCCATTCCATCCGGGCCCCGGCAACGGCCAGGTCATTCACCGTTCCATGCACGGCCAGCGAACCGATATCACCTCCCGGAAAGAAGATGGGAGAGACCACGAAACTGTCAGTGGTCATGGCCAGTTCGCCAGTCAGCAATCGATGCCCCTTCCCAGAATCAGGAGGAGGAGACGCGGCGGAAGGAGGGCCGGGGGGAGAAGCTTGATTTCGAGTGGCCGATAATTCGGAGTCGTCTCCCTGCACCGAGTCGGAAACACAATCACCGGATGACGGCAGCAGGACTGCGTCTCCCAGGTCCGTGAGATTCCGCCATCCTTTCTCCTCCAGGTTCGTGAAGTAGGGGGCAATGACTTGTTGAATCAATTGCCGAGTCAGCCGTCCTCCCTCTCCGTGCACCAGGCTGATCCGTTCGGCATGAACCGGATTCGCTCCGTCCGGCACGGGACACTGAAACGCTGGCGGGTCTCCCTGGTTATTCATGTGCCATTCTCTTTTTCCGTTCCGACCAGTCCTTGATTTCGGCCGTCGTCCGAGGGGCGGTAGTGATAGTACGCCGCACAGGCTCCCTCATGCGAGACCATCGGCGCGCCGAGTGGACGCTCGGGCGTGCACGTCGTGCCGAAATGTTCACATTCCACCGGCCGGAGGTTACCGGTCAGCACCTCACCGCTCCGGCAAGTCGGCAAGTCGCTCACCGCCAGCGGCAGTTGCCGGATGGAGGGGCTGATGGCCGCCGCGTCCCATGCCTGCCATTCGGATCGGAGACGTAGCCCTCCATCGACGATCGTTCCGATGCCTCGCCAGACTTGATCGCATGACTGAAATACTTCGTCGACAAGTTGGCGGGCGGCCTGGTTGCCTTCACGTCGGCTGCTGCGGGCATAACAGTTCACCACGCTGGTTTCTCCCGACTCCAACTGCTCGACTCCCTTCAGGATGCCGTATAGCAGGTCGGCCGGTTCGAAACCGGTGATGACAATGGGAATTTGGTAACGACTTGCCAAGCCGTCATAAGATTCAAATCCCGTCACGGTGCAGACATGTCCCGCCGCGAGAAATCCCTCGAGTTGCCGATCCGGCGCGGAAGCCAGTAGTTGCATTCCGGGCTCCACGCGGACGTGAGCCGGTAGCAGAAAAAAATTCTTCAACTGCAGCGCGGCGGCCTGTCTCACCGCGATCGCGGAAGCGGGGGCCGTCGTCTCGAATCCAACGGCGAAAAAGACGACTCGCCGCTCGGGAAACTTCTCCGCCAACCGGACGGCGTCCAAGGGAGAATAGACAACTCGAACGTCTCCCC
>JBJHCD010000276.1:2465-7224 GCA_050485845.1 Pirellulaceae bacterium
CGTCTCCCCCCTCGCTGCGTGCCCCCTGCAGGCTTTGGCTCGTCCCGGGAACGCGCAGCATGTCACCGAAACTGGTCAGAATCACATCAGGTTGTCGAGCCAAGGCAATCGCCTGGTCGATCGCTTCCGCCGGCGTGACACAAACGGGACAGCCAGGGCCATGGATCAATCGCACCTGTTCTTCGACCGCCACGTCGATGCCGAACCGCAACAGTCCATGCGTCTGGCCGCCACAGACTTCCATCAGTGTCCACTTCCGAGTGGCCGTGGCTTGGATGGCGGCGATCAACTGGCGACAACGGTCTCCATCACGGTACTCGTCCAGAAACTTCACCGGTCCAAACTCCTGGAATGTGACGATGCCGAGCCAGGGGGGGAGGAGGAGGGAGATTCGCCGGCGTCGGTCCCCTCAGGAGGCCGAGCCCGCTGGTCGGTCTCCTCCGCCGACTTCTCGGGAACCGCCTCGTCATCCACGGCATGAGCCAAACCGAGGGCGGTCAGGTCCTCCCAGATCCGCTCGGCCTGAAGGGGATCCAAACGACTGATTGCGATTCCGGCGTGGACTAGCACATAGTCCTGCACGGCCGCCTCTGGCACACAGGCCATGTTCACCGTGCGTCGAACGCCGCCAAAATCGACCTTGGCCGACGCAAACAAGGGTGACTGATCCAACCACTCCACCACGCGTCCAGGAATTGCCAAGCACACACTGATTCTCCTCGGAGTTGGCTCAATTTGACCGAGCGGCAGTCGAGGTGGAGTCGGGAGAGCTGAAAGAGCCGGAAGAGCTGGAAGAATCAGTAGGGTGAGTAGCGGCGGAAGTGCCGGAAGAGTCAGCGGAGTTCGGAGCATTCAAGGGCTTTACGGACTTTGGCGAGTGCGTGACAGGATCCTGTTCCAAAACCGCCTTCCGTCGCTCCTGAAGCAACTGCAGCCACTCCCGCATTCCCCCCGGCTCGGTCATCTCTTCCCGCAGGGCACTCAAAGCCACTACGGTCAAGTCCGGCTGCACCTGCCAAGCATCCTCGCGAACTCGATCCAGCGAGAACGGCACGTACGGCAGCAGGTCGGTCTTGGTGATCAGGACGACATGGCTGGTGCGGAAGGCCTTGGGATATTTCCCAGGCTTGTCGTCACCTTCGGTAACGCTGAGCGCCAATACGCGGAGATGTTCTCCCAGATCATACGAAGCGGGGCAAATCAGATTTCCCACATCCTCGATAAACAGAATGTCCAGCGGGTCATCGCCCAGCTGGGGGAGAGTTTTCTCGACCAACGACAGCTCCAGATGGCATGCGCCTCCCGTCGTAATCTGGCGGCTTGGAGCGTGCGGAGCCAGTCGCTGGGCATCCCGATCCGTCTCGACATCCCCCACCAGGATGCCGACACGACATGTCTGCCGCAGTGCTTCGGCCGTCTTTTCCAAGAGAGTCGTCTTGCCAGACCCGGGGCTGGAGATCAAACGCACAACCAGCGTACCCCGCTCGGTCATGGCGGTACGAAATCGGTTCGCGGCGGCCTGACGTTCAGCACGGATGTCGCGCCCCACGGCAATGGTCTGCTGTTTCACCGAGTGTCACTCCATTTCGCTGGCTGATGAGCGGAATCTCGAGCAGTCGTCCAACAAGAGGCCCGCCCCGGATTTTTTTCTTTTTTGGAGAGTTACGAGGAACGCCACGAGGAACATCAGCTGGGCGAAGGCCGAGCGGGTTCCTGGGGACCTCGATCCAATTGAACCGAAAGGAAGTGAGTTGCACAACTGATGCAGGGATCGTAATTCCGCACCAGATGTTCGCATTTGTGAGTCACTTCCGAATCGGAGAAGTCGAGTATGGTGGGGACATAAGTCTTGAGATCGTCCTCAATTTGTGCCTGATTCTGCGAGGTGGGTGGTACAATCTTCGCCTCGGCAATCAGTCCGTCGTCGCCGATACGGTATCGGTGGTAGATCAAGCCTCGTGGAGCTTCCGTGGCGTGACATCCCTCGCCCGCTTTCGGCTCGTACGTCACTCGGGACTCCATCGGTTCGGCCTGGTAATCTTCCACAATGGTGATCGCCTCGTCGAACGCGTCGATCACTTCGATCATTCGAACGAGAATGCTTTGAAAATTGTTATGGCAAGGCCAGGGAAGCCGATGTGACTCGGCCGCCCGCCGAGCGGTCGGTCGAAGCTGGTCGAAACAGAGGTTGTACCGGGAGAGCGGACCGACCAGGTAGGGTGTCTCGGCGGGGAGGCGGACGCCATGCAGCGCGTTACTATGCGCCACGTGCCGCTCGGCAAAGTGTTCCTCGTATTGTTCGACATCGATGAGCAGTCCGGTGCTCGAGGCGACTTGTCCTTCATTCATGGGGTAGTCCGTGGGATGTTTCAGCGAGACATACTCGTAGTTCCTCTCCAGGTCCGGGAACTCCAATCGGCTGAGGACCCCCAGTGATTCCTGGGCCGTCTCCAAGCCCCATCGCAGGCCGGGGAGTAGTTGGTGGAGATCGTCGCGAGCAGGCGCCTTGTAGAATCCCCCCACGGTCACATTTATCGGATGAATCGCTCGGCCACCCAGAATGTCGAGGATCTCATTGCCGATCTTCTTCATCCGCAGGGCTGCCTGAACCAATTCGCGGTGATCGGCCGCCATGCTGATGCTGCTCTCATAGCCGAGGAAATCGGGGGCATGCAGCATGAAGGCATGCAGTACATGACTCTCCAGCCACTCGCCACAATAGAGCAGTCGGCGCAGGCGCCGGATATCGTCGGGAATTGAGAGTCGGAGGGCCTTCTCCAGGGCATGGCAGGCACTCATTTGGTAGGCGACCGGGCAGATGCCGCAGATTCTGGCCGTGATGTCAGGGACCTCGCGAACCTCCCGACCCCGCAAAAAACTCTCGAAGAACCGAGGGGGTTCGTAGATGTTCAGTTGGATTTCCTTGACTCGGTCGCCATCCATTTTCACATAGAGGGCTCCCTCCCCTTCCACTCGCGAAAGAGCCTGAACTTCAAACTGTCGATTCGCGGGCATCGCTATCCTACTCCTTCAGCGGCGGCGAGACCGCGTTGTCCGGTTCCTGTTCCCACCATCCAACAGAATATCCAAGGCGTCACGAATACGTTCGGAATTGACTTTCTCCAATTCCAGCACTTGCAGACTACGGGCCGGGTCGTTCCGATCCGCGTCGTCCAATTCCACCACCAATTGCTCAATCTCCTCCTGAAGGTTCTTCGGCGCCATCACAATCAACGTATTGCTGACCGGATCGGAACTCAAGGTCAACAGGGGACCAGACATGGCCGCATTGGCCTGCTGCAGGGCAGCGGCCAGGTCGGACGAAATTCCCGTCGGAATATTGATCGGCCGCCGCCCCGCTCCGCTCTGCATCTGCGTTCGATAAACGGATCGGATCACCGATTCAACTCGTTCCACCTTCGCAAATTTCAGGGGAATCAACTTCGGGCGGAGGGAGATCAGCGTTTCGGGAGTCTCGGGCGTGTCGAGCACCTCCAGGAGGCTCTCGACCAAGGGCTGATCCGCGCGGTTCGCATAGACGACGACGGCATTGAGACGAGTATCGGGGACAGCCACGACGCTCCCCGAAAACGGGCCGGAACTGGACAAGAATCCTCGGCCGCGCCCCATTCCTCGCACCAATCCCTCGATCGATTGCGATGCTGATTCGGCATCGGTGTGGCGCAGCGGATAGACCATCAATTGCGAGCCGACTCGGCGGGCTCGAGATTCCGGCTGACTCTCTTCCCCCGCCAACGCTCGCAGAATCGCCTCCGCCTGCTCGGCCGCCTCCTCATCATCCGAGGCAATCGTGATCGAACCCGTTCCGGGAACCAGAATCACGGGAGGTCCCAGGGAGGGTGACGGACCTTCCGGCTGCTCCGTGACTTCCGGCAGTGCCTTGTCACCGGTCGCCGGGGTTGAAGGGGAGTCCGCTTCATCCGGAGGTTCCACTTCCTTCAAGGGCGAGCCTTCAACGGGAGGTGCTGACTGGTCCGCAGGCGGCGATTCGCCCCGAGTCGCGGCTTCGTTGCCGGACGCGACGTCCTCCTGGGCTGTCACTTCAGCGGATACGAGTTGCCAATCGCTTGGTCCTCGGTCAACGCTACCGGTCTCTGGCTGCAGGACGCGCAAGTCATTGTCCCGCAGTCGGGGCCAAATGCGGCGCAGTTGCTCAATCGCTTCCCGCGTGTCACCTCGGAAAGGAACCACCCGCAGGCCATTGGCGGGCTGGTCACCAACCGAACCAGGACGAGTCGGCTCCTCGCCCATCTTGCCAAGGAGGTCGCGAATCTGCCGCAGTTGTGCCTGCGTTCCCCGAACAAAGAGTTGTTGCGATCCGACATCGGTATCGACGGTTGGGGACTGCGAGTAGTTCAAGTGACTGAAGAGCCGAGTGATCGCTTGGGAGGCCGACGATACATCAATGTTTTGCAAGGCAATGACCTCAACCTCGCGGGTCTCCTGGGGCAATTGATCGAGCACTTCCTGGATAATCGCCTGCTGCTCGGCGGGGGCGACCACCACCAGCTGATTCCCCCCGCGATCATGCGTCACCTGGACACGTCTCCCTTGGGTAGGAAACAGGCTGGTCAACATGGTGACGATTTCGGTCCCATCCGCTTCCCCCAGCGGATAGAAGCGGGCTCGAGCTTCGTTGGTCGATGGTCCCGCCTCTTCCAACTCCCGCAGGAACTTCTCGATCGCTTCATGCTGTTGCGACGACGCGAACGCCAGAAGCGTTCCCGTGCTCTGATCC
>JBJHCD010000277.1:0-596 GCA_050485845.1 Pirellulaceae bacterium
AGATACCCGAGCGCGATAATCAACGACTCGAGCGACTCACGGAACTCCGCATCGTCGTCAACCAGGTAGACTGTCTGCGGTTTCACGGATGGCAAACTCATGTTTCTGGAGGCATGGCAAGGACAGGGTAAACCGAGCACCTCCCCCTTCCCGGGCAGAGGCTGTGAGTGAGCCGGCATGTTCCTGGACAATGGACCGACTGATGGGCAAGCCGAGGCCGAGACCTTCGGGCTTGGTGGAATAAAAGGGTTGAAACAACCTGTCGAACGCATCGGGAGGGAGGCCCGGCCCCGTGTCGCAGATCGTCAAAGTGACTGAATTCGCCTCACTTCGCAAGTCGATCATGACCCGCCGGCGATCCCGAGCGGCGGAATCGACCGCTTGGATGGCATTCTGCAGGAGGTTGACGATGACCTGCTGAATTTGGATGGAATCCGCGAGGATCTCCAGCGGACCACAATCGGTGTCAAAGTTGAGTTCAATGTCGAGTTCAATGTCGTTGCGACGAAGTTCAGGCCGGCAGAGTTCAATGCACTCCGTCACGAGGGCTCGCAGGTCCGTCACCTCCTTGCTGGCACCTCCCGGTCGGACAAAGC
>JBJHCD010000277.1:606-7212 GCA_050485845.1 Pirellulaceae bacterium
TCGCATCCGCCGCACAATCTCTCCTGCTCGCATGGCCGACCGCTGCAAACCCCCGATTGCCCCCCGCAAGGCATCTCGGTCACACGCTTCGCGAGCCAAATGAAGTTCACAGGTACTCGCGTAGTTGGCGACGGCCCCCAGAGGCTGGTTTAGCTCGTGCGCCAGACCAGCGGCCAGTTCTCCCATGGCTCGCACTCGAGAAAGATGTGCCAACTGACGCGAACGCTCGTCCAGTTGCTGGCCGATCGCCAACCGCTGCTCCGATTCACGACGGAGCGACTCGTTCGCTCGAGTCAATTCCACCGTTCGCTCGGCAACCCGCCGTTCGAGGTCTCGCATCTGGTTGGTAATGAGGCGAGTGGCCGGGCGAACGACACATGTTCCCACCACGGCGAGCAGCACCAGGACGACGATCATCGCCGACAGGCCGAGCGTTCGGAGCCAGAAGACTCGCCGACGGGCTTCCGCTTCAAACATGCGGACGGCTTGGTCCATCTTTTCGAGATAGGGTTGTTCGTGAAGCAGGATCGTCATCAACTCCAGCCGAATCAGTTCCTCCTGACCGACCTCGGGCGATTGAATTGAGCCAAGATTGGACGAATCGAGCGTCCATTCCGACGGGAGGTCCGCGAGCTGATGGGTCATCAGCCGTTCCGCCGATTCGCGGATCGCCGAAACATGGGGCTCCATCCCCTCGAAGGCGGTGACCAGGGAGGGAGATTCGGTCCCTGGAAGTTCCAGTCGGGCATCTCCGTAACGCAGACCCGCTTGCGTGGTGAACCAGAGGTCGAGGGCCGTTTGTAGTTCCGCCACCCGCGAGGCCGAATCCTGGTTTTCGGAATCCTGGTTATCCGAATCCTCCAGCAAGTAGATGGCCAGCGACGACTTGGCAATCTTCTGGCTCAGCATCCGCTGCCGACCCGCCAAGTTGATCACGGGGGCATAGCCATCCAATCGAATGAGCATCGGCTGGAGCACGGCTTGGTCCACGGCCACCAGAAGTGCCACCGCGGCCAGCACGAGGACGTATCGGAACTCGAGTCGCCCCACTAAGTCATGGGGTACTCGGTCCCGGACGTCGTCAACCTCATTTCGCTTCGATTGCACTCTCAACGTACTCACCGCCTGTTTGCCTCGGATGGGGGCTTCCTCGCCTGGTCGCCCACGGCACGCCTGAGCCCGAGTGAAAGTTTCGTTCCATGGGCGACTTTTTTTGATTGCAGCCCGGGCGAAAACGGCCTTTCTGGGCCTCATCCTGGGGCCAATGGGCCTTTATTCCGAGCAGGGAGTTCCCGATTGTGGCTCGAGCCCTGCTCTGGAGTGCTCGAAGTCCGAGCAGGCATGCTTCGAGTCTGGGCAGCCCGCGGTTCGGGAAAGATGAACAAACGGGCCATGTGCGACTCGGGGCGGGGAATTCATTTCGGATATCCGAAGAAATCGCTGCTCGCCCCCGAGGTCGGCATTCTGACTGCAAAGAGCGGATCTCGTACTCGCCCCTTGATGCCCCGTTCTGGTTTGGTGTCGCGTGGTGAGTGTTCGCGCGGTGAGTGTTCGAGCGGTCTTTGAGGGCCGGGATCGTTTCCCCCATGTCCGGCGAGTGTCGTCGATGGGAGATCGGCCCGTCCGTTGCCTCACCGGTTGGGAGGCAGGTTTTTCAACGCCACATGAGGAGTTTTCCACCGATGGAGTCAGACGGTCAAGCCACTCGAATTCGACTACTCGATTTTCGCACGCCGGCGATGCGAGCGTTTCACATGTCCTGGGCTGCATTTTTCCTCTGCTTCTTCGCGTGGTTCGGAATCGCCCCGCTGATGCAAGTGGTTCGCGACGAGTTGCAGTTGACCAAGTCGCAGATCGGCTGGTGCATCATCGGGTCGGTCGCGATCACGGTGGTATCACGGTTGGTGGTCGGTTGGCTCTGCGACCGTTGGGGGCCGAGACGCACTTATTCGGTCCTGCTGATACTCGGCAGTCTTCCCGTGATGGGCATCGCCTTGGTGGACCGGTTCGAGACTTTCCTGCTTTGTCGAGTGCTCATTGGTGCGATCGGCGCCTCGTTTGTGATCACGCAGTACCATACGTCTCTCATGTTTGCCCCGAACTGTGTCGGCACCGCCAATGCCACCAGTGCCGGTTGGGGGAATCTTGGGGGAGGCGTGGCCCAGTTGTCGATGCCGCTGTTGTTCGCGTTCTTCATCACCGGAGTGGGGATGTCCTCCAGCGCCAGTTGGCGCATGGCGATGGTCGTGGCGGGATTGGTCTGCATGGCGATGGGAGTCGCCTATTACCTGCTGACGCAGGACACGCCTCGGGGGGATCTACTCGACCTGCGTCGTCGAGGGGAAGTCGCCGAACCAGAACCAACTCGAGGGGCCTGGCTGGCCGTGCTCCGCGACGTCCGCGTGCTCGCCCTATTCGTCGCCTATGGGGCCTGCTTTGGAGTGGAATTGACCATCAACAATGTCGCCGCCCTCTACTTCTTCGACTATTTCTCGGAACTGCAGGCGCTCGATCCAACCACCGGGATGAAATGGGCCGGATTGATTGCCGGCCTGTTCGGACTCATGAATCTGTTTGCTCGGACCTTGGGGGGATTCGTTGGAGACCGCTGGGGATCACGTTGGGGATTGGCTGGTCGAGTTCGTTGGTTGTTCCTCGTGCTCCTGGGAGAAGGGCTGTTCCTGATGGTGTTCGCTCACGCCGGGACGCTGTGGATGGCCATTCCGACGCTGATCCTCTTCAGTCTGTTCGTGCAGATGTCCGAGGGGGCTACCTTCGCCGTGACCCCCTTTGTCAATCGGCGTGCACTGGGAATCGTTTCCGGTGTCGTCGGAGCGGGAGGGAACGCGGGGGCCGTCGCATGCGGTTTCGTGTTCAATAGCGAGGCCATCAGTGGGCCGACAGCCTTCTTCATGATCGGTGCCGCTGTCTGTCTTTGTTCGTGGTTCACGCTGGCGAGCACATTCAGTCCCGAGGCCGAATCGGAAGCTCGGAAAGAGACCCTCCGCGCCCAAACTCGGCGACAGCGCGAACTGGCTCCCGCGATGTCCTGACGCGGAAGTGGCAATCCATTGACCCAACGATTCTCTGCTGGCCGATCATCGCCCCGCCGATCATGGGCCCGGCGATCAGTGACCTGGCGACAGTGACCCAACGACAAGACGAGATCCTTCCATGGTGAACCCCATCGAACTTTGGAAAGCGGAAAAACATGGCTTGGATGTCTGGCCGGAAGTGCAGCGTCACGCCGCGGCCGGCACTCCGATGAAGCAAATCGACGACCACGATTTGGAGAGGATGAAATGGCACGGTTTCTTTTACCGCAAGCGTGATCAGCCGGGGCTCTACATGACGCGGATTCGCGTCACGGCCGGTGAGTTGTCGGCAGCTCAAGCCAAGGAGGTGGCCTTGCTGGCATATGACTGCGGGCATGGCATCGTGGACATTACGACTCGAGCCAATCTGCAGATCCAAGGAATCGACATCCGACGAATTCCCGAAGTCGCTCGGCGCCTGGATGCCGTCGGACTGACCGCTCGGCAGACCGGTCACGACAACATTCGGAACGTGTTCGGGCACCCGCTCAGTGGCGTGGATCCGGACGAGCTGTTCGATGCTCGATCACTCTGCCATGGCGTTACCGAGCTTTTTCTCAACAATCGGGAGTATTCCGACCTTCCGCGGAAGCTGAACATCTGTGTCAGCGGGGCCGCTCGACACGCGGCCCACTACTGGACCCAGGACCTCAGCTTTCTGGCCACGAAGTTAGAGTCGGGAGAGATTGCCTTTCGCGTCTTGATCGGGGGGACCCAAGGTCAACAACCTCGTCTGGCTTGGCATCTCCCCGTGCTGGTTTATCCCGAGCAGGTGGTCGATGTGTCGCGGGCCGTGATTGAGTTGTTTCGGGCCAAGGGTTCTCGGGAGAAACGGAACCAGGCTCGCCTGCGGTTCTTGATGGAGTCGATTGGAGTTCACGGCGTACTGACTTGGCTGGAAGAAACGCTCCCCTATCGATTGGAGACATATCTCGAGCCCCCGCAACCCGCGACGGCGTATGAGGAGCTGGTCGGTTGGTTTCCCCAGAAGCAACCCCAACGGTGGGCGATGGGATTGAACGTCCCGCTGGGCCGATTGGGTTGGCAGCAATTGGAGGGCCTGGCCATTCTCAGTCGTCGTTGGGGAGACGGGCGACTTCGAACCACGGCCGAACAGGGGATCGCCGTAATCAACATTCCCACCGGTTTCCGCACGTCGGCGGCCACCGACGCCGCTTCGCTTGGCTTGAGCGTCCACGCCGATTCCCTCGATCGGAACACCATGGCCTGCACCGGAAGCCAGTTCTGCAATATCGCGGTGACGGAAACCAAGGGACACATGTTTCAACTGATGGAAAAGCTGCGGCGCCGGAATGTGAAACTGGAAAATATTCGCATTCACATGAGTGGCTGTCCCTCCAGTTGTGCCCAGCATTTCACCGCCGACATTGGACTGAAAGGTGTCCGAGTTCGCCGT
This sequence comes from Pirellulaceae bacterium, assembly GCA_050485845.1. Taxonomy (GTDB): domain Bacteria; phylum Planctomycetota; class Planctomycetia; order Pirellulales; family Pirellulaceae; genus JBJHCD01. The sequence goes on from JBJHCD010000277.1 coordinate 5,119, forward strand.
CTATTGGGGACTCGCGAGGGATTCGATGTCTTCCTGGGTGGAGGTGTCGGAGGTGTGGTGGAAATGGGAATCCCTTTTAAGCTGGGCGTGGATGTCGACCAGTTGCCGACGTTGATCGAGGAAGTCGTCGCGGACTTCTATCTGCGCCATCGCCCCGGGCAAACCTTTAGCAGCTACTGGCGCGAACGTTTGACGGCCCGCTCGGCCGACAAAGCCGACGATACGGATTATCAGCTTCCCGTCTGGGTCTGCGACATCTGCCAGCATCACCATGAAGGGACGGACCCTCCCACGTTTTGTCCTCGATGTGCGGGCCTTCGCCGGTTCTTCGCTCGACTCGAAAACAATTCGGCCTCCACGGGAGCGAATGGCCGGGCGTCCGAAAAGAGTCAACCGGTGAAGCCGGAAGGACAGGTGCAGGGGAATCAAGACGGAAGGCCACAAGTAGGACCGGACGGGTTTGTCGCCCTGGCTCGCCTGGACCAACTTCCGGAACAAGGGGGCCTGACCGTTGAATGGGAGGGAGAGGAATACGCGCTGTTTCGCGAGGGTGACCAAGTTCACGCGGTCGAGGGGCTCTGTCCTCACGAGCAGGCACCTCTGGCGGAAGGAGAAGTTCGCGGCGGATGTGTCACCTGCCCCTGGCACGGATGGAATTTCGATCTCAAATCGGGCTGCAGCCTCGAACCACCAGGACATCATCTGCGGCGATTCGAAACTCGAGTGGAAGAAGGCCAGGTGCTCTTGAAGGTTCCATCCCCATCCGGTGAAAACACGGAGACGAGTCGGAATTCGGCCCCTCCCTCGGTTTCGACTCCCCCTGCTTCCGCCTCTACTGCGTCTGCTTCGACTTCTTCTGCTTCGGCCTGTTCCGTTTCGACTTCTTCCCTGCAGCCTCGCTTCGAGCTCGTGCGATCTCGGGAAGCGACCCTCAAGGTTCTGGAAGTGATTGACGAGTCGGACGATGTTCGTACCTTTCGGCTCGACAATCGGAAGGGAGAACTGGAATTGGATTTGCCGGGCCGGTTCCTGCGAGTCGGAGTCACCCTGGACGGCCAGCCTGTCTGGCGCAGCTTTACCGTCAGTTCGTCACCCGCGCGTCTGGAGACGATCGATCTGACCATCAAGCGAAACCCCGAGGGGATTGTCAGCAACTTTCTGTTTGACAATGTAACGCCGGGCGCGTCGTTGCAGGTAAAAGGGCCATCGGGAGGTTTTTTCTTTCAGCCCGAAAAGCACCCTGAACCGCTACTGCTGATTTCCGCCGGTAGTGGAATTACACCCATGATCAGTATCGCCCGCTGGCTGGAAGACCAGAACGACCCGCGCGAGGTGGTCTTCATCCATGGGGCCCGCACGGCGCGAGAAATTCTTTTTGTGGAGGAGTCTGTGCGGTTGGCCCAGACGCGGCCGAGTTTTCAATATTTGGTCTCGCTCTCTCGTCCCGACGACGAGTGGCGGGGATTAAGAGGACGAATTGACTTCGGTTGGATATCGCAAAATCTGAACAACTGGGAAAGGTACCGCATTTTTCTTTGTGGGCCCGACGACATGATGAACCGCCTCCGAGAAGGGTTCGAGGCATCAGGGGTGTCGGCGGACAGGATTCATCAAGAGCAGTTCCAAGCTCCTCTTCCAGCCCCGGTGGTGATGTCATGATCGGCGCGGCCACGAGTCGGTCGGAGATAAACGGGGATGACGCGGCGGCGCTGGTGAGCCGATTGCTCGAGCAGCAGCAGTCGCTTTCGGCGGTTGAGCAATTCGCCGCAACACGGCAACTCCCGCGTGAGCCGGTTTCGGGAGAGCAAGTTTCTTGTGAGCAAGCTTCAGATCGGCAACTTCTCGAGCGGCCACTTTCAAAGTCGCAAGGTTCAGGCGAGCATGCCGCGAGCGAACCGCCTGCTCTCGAGCGATACTACCGCGACTTGCTTCCCGCCACGGCCCCAGGGCCTGGGCAGCAGTATGCCTTTGAAGTCGACCTGGACTGCTGTTCTGGCTGCAAGGCATGCGTGGCGGCCTGTCATTCCCTGAACGGTCTTGATGTGCGGGAGACTTGGCGTGACGTGGGTCTGCTGGTGGGAGGCACCAGCGCGT
>JBJHCD010000278.1:0-5320 GCA_050485845.1 Pirellulaceae bacterium
ATCGCGCTTCGAAGGTTTCATCCGACGGGATGCCGAGGGCCCCGAAGACCATCGCGACAAACTCTCGCCTCTGCCCAAAGGAATGATACTCGGCCGGGAGCACAATGTGAAGTTGCGTCGTGATGCGGCCGCCGACGAAAACGTCTGATCGCGGCACACGTCTTCGAACAGCGTAGCCATCAGACGATCAAACTCGTATGGTCACAGATGGCTGGACAAACCACCCCGCATCACGCGACCGATTCGGCATGGGCGAGACGAATCAGGATAACCAACCTTCTTCCCTTCCTGAGTCTCCTGGCCCCACTTGGCTTGTTCGTAAATTATTGCAGGCTATAGTAGGATTTGCAACGTCGCATCATCGGCGACTCCCTTTCACTGCCTGGTTATCCGTTCTCTTCGTTTGGCCAGACAGATTCTGACCAGCCCTCTCGAACTTGAATCAGTTCGGGTTCATCAATCAGTTGTCGTATTCTATCGTAATCGCCGCCGATCTTGACAACCTGTCGTCCCGTCGTCCGGACATTTCGGGGCCAGCCAACAATTATTTGGAAGCGATCGCCTTGCCCAAAATACCCTCGGTTCGAAATCACCCAGTTCGCGATTTCGATCGCAACGTCGCGGAACAGCCGTTGGGTCTCTGATGCGGTTTGCAGCGGATGAATCGTGGTGACCAAATTATGCAGAGAACCGTCGAAGTGCGGTCGAAAGTCCCAACCGTGCAATCCGACCTCCGTCCATTCTGGTTCGGGATCATCAGATCGATTGATCGCGACTACATTCATTCTTCTGTTGAGTAACGGGTAAGCTCAGCCACTGCGGCGGCCGAGTGAGCGACGAACCTGGGAAAGCCTACACGTCCCCGTCGTGGGGTGCAGCGTCTGGTTTCGCGTGCCTTGGGGCGTCCAGCACGAAATAGTTGTCGTCGTCCGTGCCGTCCAGGAGGGTGATGAGCTGGTAGTGGCCGACCGGCCGCAGCCCGCGGAAGTACAACCCGGACGGGTCGGCGACATAGAACCCCAATCGCGTCTCCACGAACGGGTAGCCCAAGACGCCGTGGTCGAACACCAGCGCGCACCGCTCGAAGACCACCCCGCTGTCCGCGATCGACTGCCCCCCCCAAGTCGCCTTCCTCGGCGCACGACCGGAGCCACTGCCGACACGCCTCGTCGGCCCGCCGCCGCAGGTCGTGGGCATTCGCAAGCGCGAGCATTGTCGAGACCGTATTGTCAGGTGTCGTCCCCACGCAGCAAAATCCTCCGTCGCCTAACGGCGGAAATCACGCGGTTGCGGACGGTGATCTCTCGATCAGGGAACGCGCGAACCGCAACGCGCGTGCATTTCTTTGTGAATTGGTTTTATCGGAATACGTGGAGCGGATTTTGCGATAACCAAGGAACCGTCCGATCAGGATACCAGCAATGGGACCCGTGATGATCGCGACAGGAACAGCGTAGGCGCGAGCGATGTCAATGTAGGTGCTTGGGGAACCTTTCGTCATGTTGAGCGGTTGTTGCCCCGTGATCGCTGCCGCAATCAGGGTCACGCCGACCACGACTCCGACGGCGGAAACCATCCCGTAAACGGCATGTCGAATCCAAACTCCAAACGATGCGGAGGCGACGACCGGTCCAATGGCCGCGAACACGACAACGAAAGCTGCCACTACCGTGGAGATGAATCGCCATTGAGTTTGCTCGTACGCTAGAGCATCGGCAAAGTCATCACGGCGAATAACGTGACCTTGACTGAGAACGACCACGTACGCCCCAACCAGGAAGCCGACGAGAGCGCCCCCGAGAATCCCGCTGAGGACAACACGTGGCAAGCGAAAATCCATGGGTCTGTTCTTTGCGAATTAAGGGTACGCATCACGGGGCGGCGGCCAAAGAAGCTATGATATAATAACCGCGTCATTGGCGGCTCCGGTTCACTGCTTGGTTACCCCACGTATTCGTCGTCGCCGTTCGTTTCCGGCAACTCGAAGATGATCCATTGCGGCGGCATGACCGGCAGAAGTTCGCGATCATCACCGGAAATTACAACAGCATCAGTGGAAACCAAGTACATCCCAGAGCGCTTGGCGTTGAAGCGCAGAGCAACCTGTGCCGGAACATTGTCGTCAAGTACGATTGGATTAGGATAGTGTTGAGATTCTGGGCTGCCATCAGTTGCCTGCGTGTAGAACCGTGTCGGCCTGAATTCACGCGGGACTGTTCCATTGTTCGCGTCGATTTCGACGTAAAACAAACTTACTTCTGCGGGGTAGACACCAAACAGGGGCTGGTACTCAGGGATCGGCCTGGTTTCGCGGACCGTAACGACCAAATGATCAAGTACCGCGTTATTGAGGTTTTGCTTCTTTTGGATTGAAAACTGAATAACGAACGCGGAAACATACCATGTCATGGGTTCGTGTTCGCCGTCCGCATCAAAGATTGGAACGTGTGGAATTGGCTGCCCATTGACCAGCACGCTGTATTCGGCACCTAAGCGTGTGGCGGGTGACACGGTTGCGATTTTGCCTTGCGAGCATCCTTTGGGTTGACCGAGCATCTTCATCGCCCGATCTTCAGACTCGAACTTCCAGTCGCGTAGAAGCTCCGTTGGATACCGCACGACGTCACGGTCAATTAGCGTGGCGTGAGTTGAGCACATCCAGATTCCGTTTTTCGCGTCTTGCCGTTCTTCGGGAGTCAGACTTGGATCGAATCTTGGGCCGTTTTCGGATGCCGCGGTAATGTGGGCCGCTTCGCCGACATTTACAGCACGACTTCCGTCTTTTGCAGGGCCAGAAGTCGGGGCCATGCAATTTGGGTAAGCGCACATGTAACCAGCGCGCTGTGCGATGAGTCGCTTGGTTTGGGCTGAGAAGTCGTCGTCGCGTGCCATTGGTTTAGTATAGTAATGAGTCGGCCCAGCTGCGGCGGGGGCCGAGTGAGCTACGAAACTGGGAAAACCTACCCGTCCCCGCCGTTGGCTGGAGTGTCTGGTTCGGCATGCCTTGCTCGCTGTCAGCGGCGCGTACGGAACTCCCCGTCCGCCCGCATCTCCTCGGCCGTCCAGACCGAGAAACTCGGATAGAGTGTCGTCGACGGGAAGGGCGGACGATCGGGCGGGCTTTGGGTCCAAGTCAGGTGAACGGCAGCGACTCGCTCGGTTCCGTCCTCGATCACGAAAAGGACATCGTCCCCATCATTGCCCAGCCCGATCGCCCGCACCGGCAAACCATACAGGGCGTGGCCGGGCGCCAACTCGCGAGCCAACTCCACCCCGAAAGTTGCTATGGACTCCGGGGAGATCTCGCACCAAGACTCGGGCCCCCTCACCACAACGCTACCTCGTACGGCCCAACGACCCGCATCACGGGGTGGCAGGCAGGGCCAGCGCACACTAACTTCCTTCTCCGACAAGGACTTCCATCAAGAAGTTGTCGTTCCAGCCGCAACACCGGCGTTTCATGATCAGGCTTTGTTTGCTGGGATGCTGCTTGAGAAGCGAGAGCGTGAAACGGTTCAACCAGGCCACGTTCTCTCGCAAGTTCTTGTCCCGCACCCGGGACTCGTCCTCACGATAAACCATGTCCAGGACCCAGTGACAGGTGTTCTCAATCCCCCAGTGTTTTCGTGCGGCTCGAGCGAACTGCTGCACTCCCATCCGCAGGCTCGATAAATAATAGCGCACCTCCGAGTTCTCTCGGCCGTCGCGCTCACAGATGCTGAAGATCACGCCGATTGTTCGTAAGCCTTTCCACTTCTCGAAGCCGGGCATGTCCTTCGGAGCGGGCATTTGAACGTAGATCCGCGTTTCCCGACGGCCATGACCCTTCTCGGTCGTTTTATGCTGGCGAGCCTTGACCTCGGCAAAATCATTCTCGACGTGTTCGTCAATATATGATTTCACAAACTGATGTGCCTTGCCTTGATTGCCCTTGAGTTGCAAAACATAGTCGCCGCCGCCATGAACAATCTGCCGGGCGATTTTCGTCTGCGTGCCCATCGCGTCGATGGTGATGATCGCGCCATTGATGTCCACCAGCCTCAAAAGCTCAGGGATGGCGGTGATTTCGTTGGATTTCGCGTCGGTCGCCACCTGCCCCAAGCTCAAACCAAGCTCGGTGGCCCAGATGCTGACCGAGTGCAGCGGCCCCAGGGCATTCGCCTTGTCATGACTGCGACGCAGCGTCTTGCCATCGATCGCATACACGGGTTGTTGGACGCCCGTTCGCGCAATCGCCAGTTGTTTCAGCGATTCGAGCCATGTTAAGAGACATGATTGAAAGGCTTCAGGTTTCAGCGCGGCCAGTACGCGACGAAACACGTCCTTTCCTGGCACTCCATGAGGCAAGTCGAGGGCCTGGAGCAAGAATGCTTCCTTCTGCCGCGCCCACATGGCAATGGACGTTGGCCCGTTACAGCCTGCCAGCACCGCCATCACGGCGATGACAACCACACTGTTCAGTGGATGCTTGCGATTGATCTCGGAACGCGGGTCTTCGAGTTCGTGAAAATGGGCAATTACTTCATCCAGGTCGATATGAATGTCATGTCTCGCCACGGTGACTCCTTGGATGCTCGCGGGATCCGGAAACCTTGTGCATCCATTATTACCAGCGCGAGGCGAGAGCGCAAGCCCCCTAGGCTACCCAACTTACCCAGAAGTGCGCGCTGGCCCTGGGGTGGCAGGAGTTGATGTCGATTTCAAAATCCCCAGGCCACCGCCGCTCCAGTGCATTTCCTGGTTCGCCACCATTATCCCACGAGATCGCGGATTTGGGCAATGATACCGGCGTAGCTCGTGTCTGATTTTTCAACAATATCCAAAAGCTTGGTGTCGTTTGCTTCGCTCGGCGTCATGACCATCGAGATGATGTCGCCGACTGCTGTGCCATGCAGAAATAATCGGACCTGATCATTCTGGGAGAGCGGCAAGGCCTGAGGGACGTGGCCAACGCCCATTTGTGCGAGGCGTTTGGAAATTGCGGTGCTCACGTGGGGGCCAAGCTTTCCAGCGCCGTGGGCGTCACGGAGCGTCCCCATCGTAATGGTGAAGCAGTTCTCGGCATCGAGGCGTTCACGGATTTCATCCCAACTCATATTTCGCTCCTGTGGGTAGGTATTGAGAACTAGTACGCGTTTATGATGAGAGTCGGCAAACAGGTATTCAACCACCCAACTGCGATCAACCTTGCGCCGATTGTCCCCATCGATCTTCGACTTGTCAACTTTTTTGACATCAAGGTTCGTGTGCGATAGCCGACACCTTCTCAAGCCCATGATGTCTCGGGAAGCCATGCTCGGCCGGGACGCCTCTACTGAGA
>JBJHCD010000278.1:5330-6463 GCA_050485845.1 Pirellulaceae bacterium
GGAGTGGCGACCCGTGCCAGCTATTGGCGACACCAACCTCGGCAGCCGCGCATGGCGACCGGCGAGTGAACAAAATAGGCCGGGCAGGACTTGAACCCGCGACCCAGGGATTATGAGTCCCCTGCTCTAACCAACTGAGCTACTGGCCCGTAGAGAAAACGCAAAGCATCGAAAGCATCCAACCGTGCGGCACTAGGGCGCTGGCGAGCCATGCCCCCCGGGTTCGGAGTGTCCGATGCCTCTGGGGTCGATGATACCCGATGGATCGGGTGGTTCAAGCGGGGCTGGCCCGGGTTCAGCCCTGATTCAGCCGGTTGAGCCACCATTCGCGGTGCTCGGCCAGGGTGGCGGCCTGGTCAAAAAACTGCTCGCCACTGGCAATGAGCTGCTGGTGGAGTGCCGCCCGCTGGTCGGAATCGTGGCCCAGTTCGACGGTGCGGGCGACGAATTGCTCGGCCGATGCGACGGCCAGGCCCGGTATGGCCAGCCGCTCGAACACGGCGGCGGACCAGCGGCTCTGATGCATGGCGGCCGGCCAGGTGACCAGGGGACGTCCGACGGCCAGGGCATCGGCCACGGTGTTGGCGCCGGCCCCGTAGGGTCGCGTATCCAACAGCACGTCGGCGGCGTGCAGGACTTCGAGGTAACGCTCGCGATCCATCCAACTGAGCACGATCAGGCGCTCGGCCGTGGGGCCCAGGCGGGTCCGCAGGCGTTGGAGCATCGCGTCGCTGGGGCCGCGGCGCTCGCCCGCGATCACCAGCAATCGGGCGGCGGGATCGGCCTCCAGCAGGTCGCGGAGCAAGCCATCGAAGGCCGGTTGCCATTTGACGAGGGTCTGGTTGCACATGTACAGCGGCGGCCCGGTGGGCAGGCCGAGTTGATCGCGGCTCCGCGGACGCTTGGTTGCTGGCGGGCGATGGTAGATGGTCGGCATGTGGGTCATGCGGACAAGCTGCTCGCTGTAGCGGTCGGCTTCGTCGGGGTGGTCGAGCCGCTCCCACGACAAGAAGGCCTCGACGGCCGACAGTCCGCTGGTCTGCGGCCAGCCCCAGCCGGTGGTCTGCACCGGGGTTGGGCGAAGCATCGGCAGAAAGTAGTTCAGGCTGTCGGTGCCGATCTCCCAGTAATGC
>JBJHCD010000278.1:6473-7190 GCA_050485845.1 Pirellulaceae bacterium
GTCGACCTGCCCGCTGATCTCGAAAATCCGCAAAGGCAGCGATGGCGTCAGGTGCCGCAGCTTGTTGGCCGCATCGCGCGGGCAGACGACTTCAACCGTCAGGTCGGGCGTGCCAAGCTGGGCCACCAACGGCCCCAAACAGCGGAAGAACACGCCCTCGTGACCGCTGGTGACCACCACGCCCAGCCGCGGTGGTCCGGCGGGAACCGGGGCGTCGTCCACCGGCAAATGGCGTTCGAACAGGCGGGCCCAACGCCGCTTGAGTGGCAAGTCGTCGCGGCCCTGATAGGCCAGGTGCATGGGAAACTCGGCCCCGCTGCGATGCAACTCGGCCAGGTTCACCGGCTCCAGCCGCTCGGCCTCGTAGCGGTCCAAAACCTCGGCAAGCTGGGCACGCACCCGGTCGGCGTAGGCTTCATCGGGCGGCACCCGATGCACCAGGGCATCGACATGCAGCCGACGCGGCCACGGCACCTGGCTGCTGGCGGCAAACGCCCGCTGGTAAAGCTGGCGGGCCTCGGAGAGGTTTTCTTCGCCGGCGGCGATCTGGGCCAGGCCGTCCAGGGCATCGGGGTGATCGGGTTGAAGGGCCAGCATCCGCTGATAGCAATCGCGGGCGGGATCGGTTTCACCAAGTGATAGATGGGCGGCGGCCAGATTCTGCAGGGCCTCGGGCCAATCGGGGCGATAGCGGAGGGCTTCGCGATAGGTCTTGAC
>JBJHCD010000279.1:0-7163 GCA_050485845.1 Pirellulaceae bacterium
CATCTGGGAAGTGATCCCCGGGATCTGGTCAAGGACATCCGAGCCATGAATGACGCCAGTTGGCAGAAGGCGTACACGCTGTCCGATGCGCTGCGGAACCCCGAGTTTGACAGTTTGAAGGAAGACGAGGGGCTCGCCATGGACTTGGCGAACCTTTTGACCGACGAGATCAAGGGGGGGCGCACCGACGAAAACCGCTTGAAGCTGCGGATCTATCTGGCTCGAGCCTTGGGAGAATTTCGCGTTCCCAGTGTCGCGCCCGCCCTGGTTCAAGCCGCGACGACTCAGCGGGAGGAAGTCGAATTGGCCGTGCGGCGAACGGCCGTGGAAGGACTGGCCATTCTGGCCTCCAATGTGGGAAGCGAGCGACTGCAGGAAGAGCCGGGAGTACTCGAGGCACTCTTGGACGCCTCCAAGGAGATGGATGCCGCGGCCGGGCAGCATGAGCGAGCGGACCTCCGCGCCTCGGCCGCGTTCGCGCTGGGCGTACTGGGGGGAGCCGAAGCCCTGGATCGGCTCGACCGGATGCTCAGCGATTCCTACACCAACGCTCGCTACAATGCCGCCACCGGGCTGGCTCGACACGGTGACGCGCGCGCCGAAATGGTACTGGTCGAGATGCTGGATCCGGAAAACCCCGAATCGACTCGGGATGAGGCCTCCCCATCCGCTCGAGAACGCAAGCGGTTGGAGGTATTGACCAACGGCATCTTCGCCGCGGCTCGATTGGCCGACAAGAACCGCGATTCCGATCTGGCTCAGCTTCGGCAGGCACTCCACGATCTGGCTCAGTCCGACGAACACCGGGCCGTCCGCATGAAGGCCTCGGAAGCCCTCCACGTCTTCCCCGCGCCGGCCCCCTGATCACCCCTCGGCTCACGGGCCACCGCTGAAACTGCGAGGATTTGTCAGGCCTCGCGGATTGGGCGGGATGGCAGAACTAGGAAAGCGAGGAGGCGCAAGCCGTTGTTGGAACGGGACTTGCTGAATTTCAAGAGGAGAGGCAATCGGCAAAAATGAAGGAAAACTTCAAGAAATTTTTCAAGTCCTAAGCTGAGATTCTGCTTGCTCTTGCTATGCTGGAGTGAGTGAGACATGACGATCGGCGTTTGCAGATTTCGCGAATGTTTTGCAAACTCGAGATGAGGAGGTGCGCCAGGTATCGGTGCACGCGGCGACGATGTTCGTTGCACCGGCTTTACGGATGGCCGGAGAGGGCTCTCTTCGAACAGATGAGTGCTGATTGACGGCAGGTGACGAAAGTGAACACGCACATCGGGAACTTTGGATTTCGGGGTGAGTTTGAATCTGGGAATGAGTCTGGTGGCAATGAGTCTGGGGGCAAGTTGACTTGGATGAAGTCCGCCGAGGTGAATTCCTTTTGGGTTAAGTCTTTGACGAGGCGTCACCGGAGCATCGGCTGGCGAGTGACCGTTGTCTGCGGCTGCTTGCTGCTGGCCGCGACTTCCACCGCCAGGGCCCAGCAGTGGAGCATGGGTTCATCCGTGCCCGTGACCACCTATCGACTGGAATATCGCACGGTTTATGACGAGGAGCGGAGGACGGCGTACCGTCTGCAGTACGAGACGTCGTACGAGGAACGGGAAGTAACCGTTCAGCGCCCCGAATGGGTCACGGAAACTCGGCAACGCCGCGTCACGGTCGCTCGACCGGTCGTCGAAACCAGCATGCGTGAGAACCGGCGGGTCGTCCATAAGCCCGTGTGGGAAACGTCGATGGAAGAACGACGTCGGCAGGTGACTCGTTACGTGACGGAAACCTCCAATCGCGAGGAGCGTTACGTGGTTCACCGCCCCGTCTGGGAGACACAGGAGCGTGAGCAACAGCAGGTGGTCCGCCGCGCCGTCACCGACACGGTGATGCAACAGCAGCAGTTCACCACCATGGAACCCGTGACGACGATGAGGACTCAGTACGTCGACCAGGGTGGCTTTGTGGACCATCAAGTATTTCGCCCCGGCGAAGTCCGAAATCGGCTTAGCTGCTTGCCGGGAGGCTATTACCAGGACCCGGCGACCGGACAGACCGTCTGGCGTCGCCGCGGCCTGCACTGGGTCGCTTCCCAGGATCCTGGGCGAATCGAAACGTTCCGCCAATATGTTCCGAACGTGGTGGCACAGGAGGTGCCGCAGACCACATGGATGCCTCGGGTCGTCACGCAGGAGACCCCGGTCCAGGTAACTCGCTTCGTGGATGAAGTCGTCACGCACCGAATTCCGGTTCAAGTTTGCCGAATGGAAGCGGTGGAGGAAGTGCGGCAAGTACCCGTCACCGTTCAGCGACCGGTGACGGAAGAGGTGGTCGAGCAGGTACCGGTTCGGACGTTTCGGTGGGTAGCCGAAGAGGTGGTGGAACAGATCCCCGTCACGACGCGGCGCGTGGTTCACGAGGAGCGAGTGGAAGAGATTCCCGTTCGAGTCTGCCGAATGGTGACGGAAACTCAGGTACAGCGAGTGCCGAGAACCGTGGCCAAGTGGGTCCCCTACGAAACTCGACGACTTGTCCCCCGGACCGTCGTGATGCGTGTTCCCGTGGAGACTTGCGGGCCGGCCGGCGTCACCATCCCTGCTCCTCCCCCGTTCTCCCCCTCGGATCCCTCCACGACAACTCGCCGTATTCCACTCGACGAAAACGGGCAGAATGGTCAGAGTGGCCAGAACGGACAGGGCGAAAACGGCCAACGGTCTCGGAATGACCAAGACGATCAGAATGGCCAGAACGGACCGGCCGAGGCGGCCAACGGAGCTGGTCCATCCAGTCCGTCGGATCGGCGAACGGGCGAACCGCAAGACAGTGACCCCACCGGCCAACCTCGGTTGAATGGAAATGGAGAGGACAATCTCCAACTCAGGTCACCGCGGGATCCAGCTCCTTTTAACGGTGAGGAGCCTCCCGCCGGCCCTTCCGAGTCGAACGGCAATGATTCGGAAAGCCCCGAGCGACAGCCGACGGGGGGCGAGGAGAGCGAACCGTCCGACCGCGACGTTGTGGTTTGATCCACCAGATGCTTCATGCCTCTCTCCGGTTCCCCGGTATTCGCCTTCGTCATCCATGAACGCATCTCCTCCTACCGCTCAGCTTCAGGGTCACCGCGTGGCGTTCCTGGGAAAGCTGGGTGGCATGAACCGTCGCGAACTGTTTCGGCTGGTTCGTGAGCAGGGGGGAACCCCCGTCGAGGATCCTCACCAGGGCGTGGACTTATTGGTCGTCGGAGCCGAGGAACTTCCGCTGCGGGCGGAGGATGAGTTGATGGAGGCGGCACTTCGCGAGCGTGCCGAGCGGGGTGAGTTTCGGATTCTGGGAGAGACCGAATTCTGGGAACTGCTGGGCCACCTTCCAGACTCCTCCCGCCACGCGCGTCAACTGTACACTCCCGCCATGCTGGCCGAACTGCTCGACGTCTCCGTCGCCACGGTCCGGCGTTGGCATCGACGCGGATTGATCGTCCCGGCGGAAGAAGTTCACCGGCTTCCGTATTTCGATTTCACGGAAGTCACCACGGCCCGACAACTGGCTCAGCTGGTGGCCTCCGGCGCCTCGCCCGGTTGGATTGAACGAAAGCTCTCCGAGCTATCCAGGTACCTTCCCGAGGTGGAGCGGCCGCTCGCTCAACTGCAAGTGATTCTGGAAGGGAAGCACCTCTTGCTGCGGCAAGGGGAGGGACTCGTCGATTCAGGGGGCCAGCTGTGGATCGATTTCGAGGCCCTCGAATCGGACGCTCGGCCACGCCACCCCGAGACTCTCACGCTACCTGACCGATCGGAGCCGGTCGAGCAGGAAAGGGACCCGCATGCCCTGCTGGAACAAGCGGAGTGGCTGGAGGACGAGGGAGAGTTGGAGCAGGCGATGGAGGCCTATCGGGCGGCCTTGGCGGCGGGAGGAGTCCAGTCCGTGGTCTGCTTTCAGCTGGCTGAACTCCTTTATCGCCTGGGAGATACGACGGCCGCCCGCGAGCGGTACTTCATGGCCATCGAATTGGATGAAGATTTCGTGGAGGCTCGAGCGAACCTTGGCTGCGTTCTCGCCGAAGAAGGGAAGCTGGAATGGGCGGTGGCCGCCTTTCAAGGCGCCCTTCGCTATCATCCCGACTATTCCGACGTTCACTATCACCTGGCGCGGGCCCTGGATGATTTGGAGCGAACCGAGGAAGCAGACCAACATTGGCGGCGTTTCCTCGAATTGGCTCCCAACAGTCCTTGGGCGGAGGAGGCACGTACTCGCCTCGTCCCGCTCAACCCCCACTAATGGTGATTGCGGCCGATGGAGTGCTTGACCTAAACTGATCAGCAACGAGGGCTGATGGTGGATGAGGCCCTAGCCAAGCGGGCCTAGACGTTTTATTCTCAACCGCTGCGCTCCGTACGTTCCAAGTGTGGGGAACCAGAGAAGCAAATTGGCAGAGAAGCAATCGGCATGAGTGAGATTTTGTTTCACTACCATAAGGTCCATCCGGCCACCTGGGTGTACCTGTCGTCGCTGCTGACGATTGGCTTGTTCTTCAAGTTCAATCGCTTTTGGAGCGTGCGCAATGTCGATTTGTTGCTCCTGATTCTGCTGGCTCCCGGCATGCTGTTGGTTCATTTCGGCGGTCAGCTTCGTCGCGACGCGGTAATCGACCTGACTCGCGCCGGCTACGAGATCCCCAAGCCCCCCTCCATCCGCGAGGAACTGAGTTCGTCCATTCCAGTCCTTCCCTCGGCCGACCGCGATCGTGACCCGAACAGTTCCAACAACCTGACCGGCTCGGGCAACAGCGAGAACCAGAGCGACCGTGAGTCACGGGGGGACCGCGAGGACCAGGGGAGCAGCAACCTCTCGGGTGACAGTGATCTGTCGTCGTCCGGTCACGGAGCCGGCGAGGATCGGTTGCCGAGTGATCGGGTCGGAAGCGGCGGAGAATCAGCCGATGGCACGGCAGCCGAATCCGATCGGGGAGAGCTGGAACAGCGATATGCTTCGGCCGTTCGGAATGAGCGGCGGGGTTACGTCTGGTTATTTGCCGTGGGAGGTATGCTGCTGCTTCGGCTCCTTCTGGATCCCACCATGGTGCGGAGGCCGCTGCTGGAGCCGAACCTATCGACCGGGGGACTCGCCTTCATCGGTGTCTCGCTGTTCGTCTTCTTGATGGCGAACGTATTGACCAGCACGCCGACTCAGGACGACTTGCAGGGCCCTCGCGGGGCGGCGGAACTGATCAGTCGCTTGGACCCGCAGGATGCCGGCGAAAGTCTCCGCCGACATGGGCCCGGTTATGCCCTGCTGCATGTTTTTCCGAGCTTGCCGACAATCGGCTTGCGCAGGGAGGTGGCCGATTCCACTCCCCCCTTGGTCGCGGCGGCCAAGGCGATGGCCATGTTTTCCCAGCTGGCGATCATCGTCGGCTTGGTGGGGATCGGTTGGCGGCACTTCAGCAATCTCCAAGCGGGGATTGGAGTCGCCACGCTGTACTTGATGCTCCCCTACACGGCGGTGATGACCGGACGAGTCGACCATGTGTTGCCGGCAGCGCTTTTGGTCTGGGCCCTGCTGTTCTATCGCCGTCCGTTGGTGGCGGGGATTTTCATCGGCTTGGCGGCGGGAGTCGTCTACTACCCGATGTTTCTGCTTCCACTATGGGTCAGTTTCTACTGGCGGCGCGGGTTGGCTCGCTTCTCCATCGGAGTGCTCGCCATTTTGGCCCTCATGGTCATCTCGCTCATTTTCGTCTCGGCCGATTGGGTATCGTTTGTCCAGAAGGTCAAGCAGATGTTCGGCATTTGGCGTCCCTTGACGGACGGGCTGGAGGGAATCTGGGGACTCGGATGGGACGCCAATTACCGGCTCCCCATCTTGGCCCTGTTCGTCGCCATGAGTCTGACGTTGGCCATCTGGCCGGCTCAGAAAAACCTCGGGACCTTGATGAGCTGTTCCGCGGCCGTCATGGTGGCGACGCAATTCTGGCATGGATACGGCGGGGGAATCTACATGGCTTGGTACCTTCCCCTCACCCTGCTGACGGTATTTCGTCCCAATCTCGAAGACCGCGTGGCATTGACCGTCCTGGGCAAGGGTTGGCTGGCTCATCGGCGCCCCCAGTTGACCATGGACCGCGCCGCCTGAGCGGGAATCGTGGGACGGCCGACGACATAAGCTGCCCTGGCTCGCGGCACACCGCGCCGAATCCACGTCCGCGCCGGAGCCCCCAATGACTGTCAGCCCTCGTCCGACGTGACGAACTGGCGGTGCTCGAGAATGAAGATCGCGATCGAAAGAGCGGCAAACACGTGAATTCCCAGCAACGTGAGGTGCTGCGTCGTCGATGACGGATCGAACAGGAGCTGGCTTTCCGATGGGAGTTCCTTCGACCAGTCCATCCACAGTACCAGTAGGCTGCGGAGACGTAACTGGACCGTAAACTGGTTGATCAGGGCGGGAATCAGTCCCACCAGGAATTCAAACACCATGGTGTACGCAACGGCCATCACCATCGCCCGCTGAGGAGAAATGACGGCCAACAGCGCATAGACCGCTCCTCGCCCCACGCAGGACAGCACCACCAGTGCCGATAGGACGAATCCGATTTGCAGCACGGGAGCGGCGCCCGACAGCGGGGCCGCGATCAGTAGTGAAGTCCAACCGGCCGAAATGGTCCAACCGAGGGCGGTGAAATATTTTCCCAGCAATATCGCCCGCCTTCCTTCGGGACGGACCGCGAGATAAATCCACGTCTTCCGCTCCATCTCGGTATGGATCGCGGGGGACATCCAGAGCAGCAAACCCGCCAGGCAGACTGCCTCGGGTATCAACCCGAACAGCACAACCCCCCAAATAATCGCCTCCGTCGGCTCCGCTTGAAAGCTTTCCGAGTAACGGAGCAAGCCGACGATGGTGACGGGAAACAGCACCAGTCCCCACCAGACCAGAATTCGCGGCAGGGTCAGAGACCGACGAAACTCGAACCGGATGACCGCCCACACACTACGAACGAGATTCATGGCAACTCTCCTCGATGGCGCCGGACAATCGCATGGAACAGCGATTGAAGGGAATCGTCGGGAGCATGGATCTCACGGACGTGAAGGTTTTCGGTTCGGCACCACTTCGGCAATTCTTCGGCCAGTCGAGCAGGATCTTTAGTGGTAACCACCAGGACGTCTTCCTGA
>JBJHCD010000280.1:0-7161 GCA_050485845.1 Pirellulaceae bacterium
CCTCTCTCCCGAACAGCAGGCACGTCTGAATCGCTTGATTCTCGAGTCGATGGATCGGCGGGCCATTCGCCAATTGTATGTCCACGGATGGCGCCCCGTCATGGTCACCTACGGGCTGTTGGGGATTCCCCTGGCGCTTGGATTCTGGATCCTCTTTCGGAATCGTCCTGGGGAGCACTTCGGTTGCAACGAGGCGGAACGGGCCTGGATTTCTCGGGGCAAGCCGAAGGCGACCGATGCCAAGCGCCCCCGCTTCGAGCCTGTCCCGCTCGGCGCGCTGGTCACCAACCGCAGCATGTGGCTGAATTGCCTCAGCCAGTGCGGAACCAATGTCGGCTGGGTCTTTCTGGTAACCTGGCTTCCACGTTACTTGGAAAACCGCCATGAAGTCCCCGTTGAGCAGCGGGCGGTGATGACGTTCATTCCCATCGCGGTCGGATTTGCCGGGATGCTGGTCGGAGGGAATTTGACCGACCGCTTGACGGCCTGGCTGGGGCCTCGCTGGGGCCGGGCTCTTCCCATCGGTGGCTCCCGATTCCTGGCGATGTTCGCCTATCTGGTCTGTCTCTTTGATCCATCCCCCTGGCTGGCCGTCGCCATGTTTTCGGTGGTCGGCTTCGCAACCGACTTGGGGATTGGAGCGACCTGGGCCTATGTCCAAGACGTCGGAGGACGGCATATCGGCTCGGTCCTGGGCTGGGGCAATATGTGGGGAAATCTGGGGGCCGCCGCGACTCCCCCCTTCCTGATCTGGGTGGTTGGAGCGAATCAGAATTGGGAGGCGGCTTTCTGGACCTGTGCCCTGGCCTTTCTGATCGCCGGCATCGCGGGCCTGGGCATCGATGCCACTCGTCCCCTCCAACCCGAGGAACAGAGAATAAACTAGACTGGCCCGAGAACGCGTCGCCACACCACAAACCGATGGGAAAATGAACTTCCAGAATTCGAACTTGATCGGAGCAGGCCATGACTGAACCCAATCGCCGCCATTTTCTCTCCAATTGTCTCTCCACGGCAGCCATTTCGACGGGGATGCTCGCCGCGGGACTCGGTTCCACCGGCAGGGTCCGAGCGGAAGACGCGGAATCGACGGAAAGTGCGACCGGTTCCACCCCGGCCGGCGAAAAATCGGCACCTCCAAATCGCATCGCCGTGGCGACCTATTCCTTTTGGCAGTTTCGCAACGAGCCGCTACGGGACCTCGAGAAATGCATCAACCTGGCGGGCGACATGGGTTTCGACGGAGTCGAGATTCTGCATCGGCAGATGGAAAACGAATCGAACGCCTACCTCCAGCGACTCAAACAACGCGCCCTGCTGCTTGGATTGGACCTGGTCGGTTTCTCGACCCATCAAGGGTTCCTCTCACCCGACGAAGATGTCCGCCGCGAGAACATCAAACATACGATTCACTGCATCGAACTGGCCTATGCCATGGGAATTCCCACCATGCGGGTCAACACGGGTCGATGGGGAACGAGCAGGGATTTCGACGAACTGATGGCCAATCGCGGCATCGAGCCGAATCTTCCGGGCTATACGGACGAAGATGGATTCGGCTGGGTGATTGGTTGTTTCGAGGAATGCCTGCCGGTGGCGGAGCGGTGTGGAGTCACGCTGGGCCTGGAAAATCACTGGGGACTCGGAAGAACGCCCGAAGGGGTTCTGCGAATCATCGAGGCGATCGACTCACCTTGGCTGCAGGCGACGCTAGACACGGGAAATTTTCTCGAGGATCCCTATGACCGCTTGGAAATGATGGCTCCTCATGCCGTGCTGGTGCAAGCCAAGACATATTACGGCGGCGGTCTGTGGTACAGTCTCGACCTCGACTATCCTCGCATCGCCCAAATGCTGCGTCGGCATAACTATCGAGGCTACATTTCCCTGGAGTTCGAAGGGAAGGAAGATCCTCTGACGGGGATCCCCAAGAGCCTTGAACTGTTGCGGAAAACTTTCGATTCGACGGCATGAATATCGAACGTCCCGAAGAACTGCGCGACTATCTGGTCGCCACCGGCCGAGTTGCTCGTGATGTCCCTCTGCAGTCTGAGGTCCTGGCCGGAGGGGTCTCGTGTCGTACGGTCCTGGTGCGGTGGCCCGACGGTCCCTCTTGGGTGCTCAAGCAGTCGCTCCCCAAGCTGCGCGTGGCAATGGATTGGTTCAGTGATCCGCGGCGGATTCACCGTGAAGCGTTGGGGCTGAGGCATCTCCAGCATCTCTTGCCGAGTCACTCCGTTCCCGAATTTCTTTTCGAGGACCTTGACTGTCATCTTCTTGCCATGGGGGCCGTCCCGGAACCGCACGAGACCTGGAAGTCGATGCTTTTGAAGGGGCGGCTCGAAGCAGACCATCTTCGCCAGTTCGCCGGCTTACTGTCGAGTCTTCATCGAAACGGCTGGCTGAAGCGGGACCAGTTGGCCGAGCCGTTTGCGGATTGGAGTTACTTCGAATCGCTGCGGCTGGAGCCCTACTATGAATGTAGCGCCGAGCAGACACCGGCGGCCCGTCCCTTACTGGGCGAACTGATTCAGCAGACCCGGCAACGTCGCCTTACCCTGGTGCATGGCGACTTCAGCCCCAAGAACATCCTGGTTCATTCGGGCCGCCTCGTGCTGTTGGATCACGAGGTCATTCATTTCGGCGATCCCGCCTTCGATCTCGGATTTGCACTCACCCACCTGCTCAGCAAAGGGCATTACCTCCGCGAATGGCGCGACGGGTTTCGAAAAGCGGCTAGTGTGTTTTGGGAGCATTACGAGTCAGGGCTAGGTAATGTACCTTGGCGTGTTGACCTCGAGGGATTCGTGGTCCGTCATGCCTTGGGATGCCTGCTGGCCCGGGCCGTGGGGCGCTCGCCGCTGGAGTATCTTTCCGACGAGGATCGGCGGCGGCAACGCCAGGCGGCGATTGACCTGATGGCCGACCTACCGACAACCGTGGACGGCTTGTGTAGCGCCTTCCTCAAGAGACTGGAATCGATATGTCCGTAATCGGCAAACTGATTGGCTGGGAGATACTGGATAGCCGCGGCCGTCCCACCATCGCGGCCCGCTGCCACTTGAAATCGGGAGCCACGGGTGTCGCATCCGTTCCATCAGGTGCCTCGCGTGGAGACGCGGAAGCGAAGGAACTGCGCGACCGGGATCCAAACCGCTACGGTGGTTGGGGATGCCGGAAAGGAGTCGACGCGATCCATTCCATCATTGCTCCGGAACTGGAAGATCAACTGTTTCTCGATCAAGAGTCGCTCGATCGGCGATTGTTGGAACTGGACGGTACGCCGGACAAGTCCCGGCTGGGGGCCAACTCCCTGCTGGCGATCTCCTTGGCTTTTTGTCGAGCACAAGCCGAGGAACGCCACCTGCCGCTCTATCAACACGCGCGAGAACTGGATCCTGGCGGACTCCGAGCGGTAGAAGCCGCAGGTCGGCTCCCGCGAATGACCATCAACCTGTTTAGTGGTGGCAAGCACGCGGGCGAGCAGGTTGCCATCCAAGACCTGCTGGTGGTACCCGTCTCCGCCAATACGATCGACGAGGGGCTTGCTCAAGTCTATGCCGTCTACCAGGCTGCTGCCGAGCTGATTTGGAAACAATATGGAATGCGGGTCTTGCGAGCCGATGAAGGAGGACTGGCTCCTCCATTTCCTGCCACCGAAGCGATGTTCGTGGACGCCCTGAAGGCGATCGAGTCAGCCGGGTTCCGCCCCGGAGTGGATGTCGCTCTGGCAGTCGACGTGGCCGCCAGCCACTTCTATCGTGACGGCACCTACCATCTGGACGGCACGACGCTCAATGGCTCACAAATGGTGGACTGCTTGGCTTCCTGGTGCCGACAATTCCCCATCGTCAGTCTGGAGGATGGACTGGCGGAAGATGACTGGGAACACTGGACGCAGCTAAACCGGTGTCTCGATCCCCGGATCATCGTGCTCGGCGACGATCACCTCTGCACCAGTCCCCAGCGGATTGAGCGGGCAGTGCGCGAGAAAAGTGCTTCGGGATTGTTGCTGAAAGTCAATCAAGTCGGGACCCTGTGGGAAGCAAGCAGGGCCTGCCGTTCGGCTCGAGACGCCGGCTGGCAGGTAACCGTCAGTGCCCGAAGTGGAGAAACGGAAGACCAGTGGCTCGCCGACCTCTCGGTGGCGTGGGGAGATCAAATCAAAGTCGGCTCCATTACGCAGTCTGAACGTCTGGCCAAGTACAATCGATTATTGGAAATTGAACGAGAAACCGGCTGGCCCGTGAATCCGTGGCCTCGAGAAGGCGATCAATCCAAGTTGCCGGCGTTCCGGTCGAAGTGACGTTCCAGCCGGAGTGACGTCCCAGCCTAGTTCATCTCGGCGACAAGGAGTCTCCATGTCCGAAGATTCAACTTCCCCCGATTCGCCACGTCCGGACTCCGAGTCGGAAAAACGCTCCCACGAAGCGTCGCATTCGTCGCGGCCCGATGACTCCTCCCTCCTCGACCGACTCGTTCAATCCTTGCCGGCGGTCACTTACTGCTTCCGAATTTCGGACCAGAAACTGCTCTTCCTCAGCCCCAACATTCAAACGCTGTTCGGTCTCGATCCAGACCCGCTGCTTCAGAATCCGTCCGCTCACTTGGAGCAGATCCATCCCCATGATTTACCCAGAGTCTTGGAGCAGCTGGGGACCATGGTGGGTACGGAACGTCACGAAATCGAGTATCGAGTTCGGGCGGGGGACGGGAAGTACCGGTCGGTGCTGCACCACCTCCAGTTCATCATGGACGAATCGGGAAAACCAGTCGAATGCGTTGGTTGTTGCCTCGATGTCACTCGACAACGCGAGCAAGAGCTGGAAAATGCCCGACGAATAGAGGACGTGGAATCCGCCATGCGGATGATTACCCACGATTTGCGGGCCCCCCTCCGAGCGCTGCATGGCTTCGCCCAGGCACTTCAGGACGACTACGGCCCCCAGTTGGGTGAAGAGGGGCGGCAGTTCACCAGCTACATCGTCGATGCCGCTCGCCAAATGGACCAATTGACTATTGGTCTGCTGACTTACACTCGAGTTGGTCGGCGAGACCTGCGAATCGTTCCGGTCGACTCGGCAAGGGCCTTGAGAGAGGTCGAGCATCGGCTGGGCGACCAAATCAAGGCCCGCCGGGCAACCATTGCCGTTCCTGACACCCTTCCGACCGTGATGGGAAACAACGAAACCCTGCAGCATGTATTGGAGCAGCTGATTGGAAACGGACTCCTCTACACTCCACCGGACCGGTCTCCCGAAATTCAGATTCGGGTCCAGCGGCATGGCAAATGCTGGAGGATTTGGGTGGAAGACAACGGAATCGGAATTGCTTCCGAGGATCAGCAGCGGATTTTCGATCTTCTGGAGCGACTTCATGGGGTCGAAACGTATCCGGGCAACGGCATCGGATTGGCCATTGTCCGGCGTGGAGTAAGAAACCTGGGAGGGGATTGTGGTGTAGAATCATCACTGGGCGAAGGGAGTCGATTTTGGATCGAGTTGCCGGCGGCCGAATAGTCTTCCCCTGTGTGGGAGAACGGAATCGCGACTGAATCGTGGCGGAGAGACGGCCACCGCGTGGCGGCAACTCGAATGGGAATCAGGGGGGAGTGTCCCTGGTTCGTGACACAATGAGATGGGGTCGTGGAACACGCAGGCACGGAGGGAACCCCGCTTCTTACCGAGGCTGATGGAGTCCGTCGCATGCAATCCGATCTTTATTTGCTGCTGGTGGATGACAATCCTCGTGATCGGCAGTTGGTGATTCGCGAGCTGGAGCGAGAATTCACTACGGTCCGGTACGCCGAACCGCTTCAATGGCGTGACTTCGAAGAGGCACTGGCCGGAGAACCTTTCGATCTAGTCATCACGGACTATCAAGTCCGCTGGACCACCGGCTTGGAAGTACTCCGGACGGTCCGTCAGAAGTGGAGCCATTGTCCGGTGATCATGTTCACGGCCACCGGCAGTGAAGAGATTGCAGTCGAGGCGATGAAGGACGGGCTGGATGACTACATCATTAAGAGCGTCGATCATCTGGTTCGGCTTCGCGCGGCGGTCCGCCGGGCCCTCGAACAAGCGGCGGCGGCCGAGCACGCGGAATCGCTGGAACAACGGCTGGCGAACCTGCTGGCGACGCTGACCGTGGGCGTCTTTCGGAGCGAACCAGGGGGCCGGCTACTGGAAACCAATGAGGCTTTTCGTCGATTGCTACAGATTCACCCCGAACGAGACATTCACGATTATCATCTCGGCCAGTACTTTTGCGATTCCCGTGAAGCTCAATTGGTCGAGATGCAATTGAGAGAAGACGGACAGCTGAGAAACCATGAGACACGTTTCGTGCGCGAGGATTCGAATATTATCTGGGTCGCCCTGCAAATGACCCTTCAAGAGGAAGCGGATGGGCTGCAAGTCGTGGATGGGATTATCGAGGATATTTCGGCTCGCAAGGATAGCGAGGAGGCCTTGCGGCAGACCGAGGCGGATTTGGCTCACATGGCTCGGATCGCCGCCATGGGGGAACTGCTCGCCGGAATTGCTCATGAAGTGAATCAGCCGTTGAACGCGATCGCCAATTACGCGGTGGCCTGCCTCAAGAAGCTCGAGTCCCTGCCGCATGACGACTTGAGCGACCTGAGTGATTGGATCGGACAGATCAACGAACAGGCGACCCGCACGGCCGCCATCATTCAGGGGATGCGGCAACTTGCCAGTCGCCAGACTTCGCGGCAGTCGGAAGTGGAGATGAATGCTCTGCTGGAAGAGACGGTCAACCTGCTGCGATTCGAGTTTCGGCAGCAGGAAGCTCGACTGCAGTGGGAACTGGCCGCCTCCCTTCCCCGGCTGGTCGTCGACCGGATCCAGATTCAGCAGGTTATTGTGAATCTCCTCCAGAATGCCCTGGAGTCCATGGAGGGGAAACCTCCAGCGGAGCGAGTCGTCACCATCCGCACTCGAAGGACCGACCAGCATGTGGAAGTGGCGGTCGTGGATTGCGGGGCGGGTCTGGGAGACTCGCGCAGCGACCAATTGTGTCAGCCCTTCGTGACTTCCAAGTCCCAGGGGCTCGGCATGGGCTTGCCTGTCAGCATGACTATCATTCGCGCCCATGGAGGAAATCTGTGGGGCGAGAACCATGACGGGGGAGGTGCGATCT
>JBJHCD010000281.1:0-7157 GCA_050485845.1 Pirellulaceae bacterium
GTTATGAGGTCGTGGGGCGAGCGGAATTGGCGGGGTGAGCTGGGTGGCTCGACGGCCTCCCCCTTTTTTCTGATTTTCTGAAAAAATAACCGCTTTTCTCGCTGACCGTGACCATACGTGTCCCACCCCTGGGCGATCATTCTTTTCAGGCGAGAACATCAGCTTGTCACCCCAAGCCACCGTTGCTCTTGCCTCCCGTCAATCGGCGGCATAAAGTATTCGCATGTACACTCGCTGGCTGGGCTCCCCGCCTGGCGTGGGTAACTTGCATGGCGAACGGTTCTAACCCATAAAGGAAGCATTCCATGGTAACCGCGAACAAGTCGAGTGATCGCATGGCCAAGAAGGACAAGGGAACTCGAGCCGGCAAGTCGGACGCCAAGGCAGCCCGATCCAAGGGGCCCGAGTCCATTCTTTATCAGAATGCCGAGCTTCGTAGCGCGCTGCAGCAAATCGAAAAGCAGTTTGGCGAAGGTTCGATCATGCCGCTGGGGGCTGATAAGCGAGGGCGGATTGAAGGAGTTCCCACCGGAAGTCTATCGCTGGATGTCGCACTGGGGGGACAGGGCATTCCCCGAGGGCGAATTATTGAGGTGTTTGGTCCGGAGTCGAGCGGCAAGACGACGCTTGCCCTCCACGTGGCGGCTCAGGCCCAGCGGCTGGGTGGCATCGCGGCGATTATTGACGCGGAACATGCGTTCGATCCCACCTGGGCCAAGAAGCTCGGCGTCGAACTCGACACCCTGCTGGTCAGTCAGCCCGGCAGTGGCGAAGAGGCAATGCAGATCACCGAGATGCTGGTCAAGTCGAACGCGGTGGACGTGATCATCGTCGATTCGGTGGCTGCGTTGGTTCCCAAGCAGGAATTGGAAGGGGAGATGGGGAGTTCGCATGTCGGACTTCAGGCCCGCTTGATGAGTCAGGCGATGCGCAAGTTGACCGGAGCGATCGCTCGGACTCGGACCGCCGTCATCTTCATCAATCAGATTCGAGAAAAGATCGGCGTGATGTTCGGCAGTCCCGAGACGACGCCTGGGGGGCGAGCGTTGAAGTTTTATGCTTCGTGCCGCATCGACGTTCGTCGCATCGGACAGCTCAAGGATGGCGAGGAAGTCGTCGGCCAGCGGGTCCGGACCAAGATCGTGAAGAACAAGGTGGCTCCTCCTTTTCGAGTTGCCGAGTTCGACATGATGCATACCAACGGCATCAGCTACGAGGGGGATCTGCTGGACCTGGGGACCACCTGCAAGGTGGTGGCTCGGAGCGGTTCCTGGTTCAAGTTGGGCGAGACTTATCTGGGACAGGGTAAAGAGAAAGCTCGAATGTTCCTGATTGAAAACCCGGAGATTGCCGAGCAGATTCGCCAGCAGGTGATGGCCTCCTTGGAGCTTGGGGAGCATCCGATGAGTGCCGCGGAAGACGTGGGGGAGGTGGCCGCGGAGACGGACTCCTGAGCAGGCCGAGTTCCCGGCGGATGGAAATCATCACGTCATCACAGGGGAAGGAATGCTCCCCCCATCCCTCCAAGGGGAAAGCCAGGGAAAACCAGGGAAAGAATGGAGGAAATTCAATGGAACGGAGCGTGAGACATGCAGGCTCCCGAGTTTTCCGGATGCTCGTGATGGGGGTCGTCTTTGGCGGGCTCCTTTCGCCAGCGGCATTCTTCCCGCAAGGGATCGGATCAGGGACCGAATCAGGAATCGGCCCTGGCATGGCTCGAGGTCAAGAAACGACGGCTCTTGAATTGGCCTTGGCGCTGGAAAAACAGTTGGTCGAGGCCATTGCGCGGAGCGAGGGGAGCGTGGTGGCGATTGCCCGAGTTCGAAAGTCGGGGGATCGCGGGGCCTTGGATCGCTCCGCGCTGGAAGAGGGCTTTCCAGGGGCCCCCCCCGGTGCCATGGATCCGAACTTCATCCCCAACGAATATGCCACTGGCGTGATCGTCGATTCGGAGGGCCTGATTCTCACGACCTATCACTCGCTGGGAGACCCGAACGAAAACGACTATTACGTTTGGCATGGCCGAGTCCCCTACAAGGCAACTCGAGTGCGGCAGGCGACGGCGGCCGATCCCTGGACCGACTTGGCCGTGCTGAAAATTGATGCTCAAGATCTTCCCACGATTAGCTTCGGTGACGCGGCGACGCTCAAGAAGGGACAGATTGTCATCGGACTGGGAAATCCCTTCGCCATTGCCCGGGATGGGCAAGTCAGCGCCAGTTGGGGCATGGTCTCCAACTTGGCCCGCAAAGCCCCTCCTCAGGATGACGATCAGGATGCCCTGGGGGCCCGTGATACGCTCCATCACTTCGGCAGTCTCATTCAAACCGACATGAAATTGAACCAGGGGACCAGCGGTGGGGCATTGATTAACCTTCGAGGAGAAATGATCGGACTGATTACCTCCCTGACCGCCGGACCGACGTACGAAACGGCAGCCGGATTCGCCATTCCGGTCGACGAAGATTTCAAGCAGGTAGTGGAGGTGTTGAAGTCGGGGCGTCGAGCGGACTTTGGGTTCCTGGGGGTGCTTCCCGCGTCATTGACCCGCGAGGAACGTCAGCAGGGGCGACGGGGGGCTCGAGTGCGTGATGTTTGGGGTGCCACGCCGGCGGCCGAGGCGGGGATTCGTGCCGGCGATCTAATTCTGGCCGTGAACAACGAACCGATTCACGATGACAATGACGTGATCCGCCATGTGGCCGCCAAGTTGGCGGATTCCGAGGTCGATATCACGATCCAGCGAAACAACGAGCTCTTGACCAAACGGGTCAAGCTCTCGAAGAAGCCGCTGCATTCGGTTCGAGCCCCTTATTTTCAGCAGCCCGACCCCAGGTGGCGAGGGATTCAAGTGGAGTATCTGACCGCCATGTCGGGGTTTCAGCAATTCGGCCGGTTGTTTGATCTTCGCGGGACCGTGGGCGTTCTGGACGTCGAACGGAATTCACCCGCCTGGGAGGCGGGCGTGCGCGCGGGTGACTTCATTAGCCGAGTCGGCCGCCGCGCGGTTAGCACTCCCGAGCAGTTTCATCGTGCCGCCGCTCTGCGGACCGGCAGCACGACTCTCACCCTGATTCGCTCCGGTCGTGAATTGGAACTGGAGATTGGCGAGGTCGAACAGCCGGCCGACCCCTTACGCTAGGTTTCCCATCACCGGGCTCCCTCATGCCAAGTGACGTGGACCACAGGCGCCTTGTGCCCCGCTCGTTCCCAAGAAAGTACGCATTCGCTATCCATTGACTACCCGTCTCGCAGGAGCCTGGCCCCCATTTTCTGGGTGCCGCATTCGGGCCCCATGTCGATTGCAGCCTGACTGACCCGCCTCGCACGATATCACCGAAAATTCCTATCTGTCACGCTCGTGGCACCTGGGGGGGTATTTGACTCGGGAAATATTTGACGGCGATTTGTTCTTTGGCTATCATCAGCGAACGTGAGGGCTGGGTGTATGCCATCGTGTCTTTGTTATTGAGGTTATTTACCCGCAAGACGGCTCGCACCCCCCCTCACTCTTTCTTTTCGAGTAGCATTTCTCATTGTTTCACATTTCAGAGGACAAAGTTCATGCGTCACTCCAAGCAACACGCGTCTCGCAGAGGGTTCACTTTGGTTGAACTCCTCGTCGTGATCGCCATTATTGGGGTTTTGGTTAGTCTGTTGTTGCCCGCCGTGCAGTCGGCCCGCG
The DNA here is from genome assembly GCA_050485845.1 of Pirellulaceae bacterium. GTDB lineage: Bacteria > Planctomycetota > Planctomycetia > Pirellulales > Pirellulaceae > JBJHCD01. The sequence continues at coordinate 3,686 of JBJHCD010000281.1, forward strand.
AAGCGGCGCGCCGAATGAGCTGTAACAACAACCTGAAGCAGATCGGTCTGGCCCTGCACAATTACCAGAGCACGCACAATCGGTTCCCACCGTTGGCATTCCTGGGATCCGGCATTGGTGCTCCTCAAGGGCCCTACCACCACACCTGGTTGACATCGATCCTGCCGTTCATCGAGCAGGGGCCGCTTCATGACCAGATCAACTTCCTCCTGCCGGCTTGGCAACAGCCGCACGTTGCCCAGTTGATTCCGACGTTCATGTGCCCCTCCAGTCCGCAATTCTCCGACACCGGACGAACTCACGGTATCGCCTGGACCAATTACGTGGGAGCCGAGGGATTCGAGCTGAATGAAATCAACCATCCCTGGTATAACGATCCACGCCATGATGCGCTTCCCAACATGGACTACAGCGGCATCTTTACCGTCCTCCAGTCCAACACCTTCCGGGATGTTCCGGATGGTACTTCGAACACGATCATCGTCGCCGAGCGATCCACGTATGGTCACAAATGGGGAGGGCGTAATACAAGTGGTACCGGTGTGCCTCGGGCCATGAGTGAGGCGGTCTTTACGTCGGCCTTTATCTCTCCAATGATGTGGGGCGAGGGGGCTGACCCTAATCGGTTCACCCGCGTCGATGGAAGCACCGGCGATTACGGGCAGTGGTTCCGCTCCAATCCATTTTCGATGGAGCCCGGTTACATCACTCACATCGGCCCCAACAACGAATATTGGGGAGCCGACTCGCGACATCCTGGGATCGTCGGCGTCGCCTTTGCGGATGGTTCGGTCCGTGCGATCGCTGAGACGATTAATTGGCCGACTTGGGTCATCATCAATGGAAAGCAAGACGGAGTGATCCCACAAGCGGAGTTCTAACGAGAGGACTCAGACGTTCCTTAACCGCCCCGCCCGATCCTGTTGGTGAGGGCGGGTTGGATTTTGAAACGAGTGGCTCGACCGTGGGCTTGCCTGCGAGCTGAAGAGCCGAAAGAATGAACTTCGAATCGTAACGCAACTTCGTACATTAAATCGTGTCCACATCGTGGGGTGCCTTTGAGGTACTCCTCTGAAGTTCCGATGATGGCCACGACTGAGGTTTTTCGCATGCGCGCCCTTTTTGCATTTCTCACGCTTTGCTTCACGTTGACTTTCATGAGCGGTTGCGGGGAATCCAAACCCGATCCACGTGACCGTCCCGACTTCATCGACACTTCTGATCCTGGCGCGACCAGTCTCTACACGGAAGACGATTTCAAGCAAGGGCGACCACCGGGAAGGCCCTGAGCTTCCTCTGGGAATCTCTGGGAATCTCGGAAAATGTTGTCCAGCGGTTACTCTTGCATCACTTGGAATCCGCTAGAGATGAAGCCATCCGTTTGAAAGAGGTAATCGTGAAGTCTTGCAGTTGGCTCGTTTTGGCGGCCCTGGTGCTTGTGTGCTCGTGGGGCTGCGGCAAAGAGAATTCCAGCGAGCGCAAAGCCTTGCGCTCGCTGGAACAGTTTGGGGCACAAATCACCCTCAACTCCGATGGCAGGGCGACAGTTGTCGATCTTTCGTCCAAGCCCGTGGGTGACAGCGATCTGGTGCTCCTTAAGGACTTGGTGGCCCTGGAGGATCTCGATCTTAGTGGGACGGATGTCACCGACGCTGGGTTGGTGCACATTTCCGACCTGACAAGTCTCAGAAAGCTCAACGTCGGGGCTGGGTTGACGAAGCCCTCGAATATGACCGACGCCGGCCTCGAGCATCTCAAGAACCTCGATCAACTCGAGCAATTGGTCCTTAGTGGCGCGAAAATCACGGACGACGGTCTGGCTCAGTTGGCAACTCTCAAGAACCTCCAACGCCTCTATTTGTTTCAGACCAGGATCACGGATGCCGGATTGGAGCATTTGGAAGGCTTGCAGAATTTGGAGATCCTTCGCGTCGGCCGGACGGCCGTCACGCAGGAGGCCGCCGAAGAGTTTCAGGCCAAGATGCCCAAACTCACCCGGCTGATCGAAGCTCCCCCCGAAGAAGACTCTTCCGAGTCGGCCCAGGAGAGTGACGATGTGGAGAGTGACGCCGAGGACGTTGCCGGCGAGCAGGAAGGTGACGAGCAAGCGGAGTGAGGGGGACTCGCTTGGCTCGCAGGCGAGCCGACGTGGCCTACCAAGCTGCGTTGCCATCGAAGTCAAAGGGCTGGAGGCTGTGGCTGCTTACCGCAGCGCCGATTCTCGGCATGTCCTCGCCCGTCTGGACGTTTTCCAAGTCATTCCCGGTGGAAGTCCATCTCGCTCTGCGCGCCTCTCCTCCCTACGTTGAAGGTTGCCTGAAAGGGAGGGGCCGCCACTGTTGTAACTCGTAACTCGAGGCGTCAGCGACCCGTCAGGGTGTCTTCGGGTTCAAGAATCCTCGAGGAAACGTTCTTTCGGGGGGGGTGGTATGGGCTCAAGGCGTCAGAATTCAAGGCGTCAGGGTGTCTTCGCAAGGCGTCAGGGTGTCTTCGAACTCAACGAGGAACCCGAGGCGTCAGGGTGTCTTCGAACCCGAGGCGTCAGGGTGTCTTCGGATTCGAGAATCCTCGGAGATCCGCTCTTTCGGGGGGGCGCGGATTAGGCTCTCGCCCGAGCGAGTGGAGCGACCACGAGAAAAACCGGGTCCCCAGGAACCGAAGGGTGTCTTTGGATGCCTTTCGACTTTGGGTTCCCCTCTCACGAATTCCTCGGAAGCCGCAACCATTTTTTTGTCCGACATTTTTTTGTCAGCGGTTTTCGCCACCGAGCGAGCGTTTCCCATCCGTACTTTCGACGCGGGGCGGTCGCCGGCCACCATTCGCCCCGGGCCCCCCAACGGACGCAGAAGGAAAATTTGCGGGCTGGTTGAAGCCGAAACGCAAGACCCCGAACCGTAAGGGCGTCTTCGGATTTGAGGTGCTGCCGGAAGGGTCGCTCTAATTGGTGGATTGAATATACACCCGCAGGCAGGTCTTCGCGTCTTGGGGCATAAGCCGAAGGGTGTCTTCGGATTTGAGGTGCCTCCCAAGTAACCGCTCTAGTTGATGGTCCGTCACGTCCCCATAGGTGGTTATTCGCGTCTTGGGCCGTGAACCGAAGGGTGTCTTTGCACTTGAGGGGCTTTCAGGAAAACGGCTCGAGTGGGTGGTCCCGATTCCTTCTGATTGGCAGTCCCCTGTGCTATGGGCCGTCGGCTTGTCGAGCATCTGCACTCGCGGAAGGGCCGTTTCTCTCGGGAAATGAACGCGACATTTGGGAAATGAGACGAAATCTAGCCCGGCGAGCGCGAAATTCTGGGGGCGAACCCGATCCAGCGCGGGAGTCAGTGACGCGCTAATGGCACTGCTGCCGACCAGATGACGGGAAATGCCGCCCGTTCGTAGCTCCAACCGCCCGAAATTCTTGTCCCTCTCTCCCGACGGCCATAACCTGTACATATATCCACGCGATGTTCCGGGGTTACGGCAACGG
>JBJHCD010000282.1:0-7153 GCA_050485845.1 Pirellulaceae bacterium
GTCCAGGAACGACTCCAGCCGCTTTCGGGCCTGTTCTTTTCCCAGACTGTGGCTTACTTCCGTGTTGAAACTGGGCATCGTATTTCCCCCTTCGCCCGAATGACGGGCGTTACGCGGTTCCCGGAGATTCGTCGGCTTCCCTTTCCTCGATTGACCCGAGGAAAGGGCTCTGAACGGCAAGGTGTCCAAAGGCGGCGGCTCGAACCTTGAACGGATCCGGCCGGGCGGAAGCCCTCGCCGCAGCGTAAGGGATTATCCGGAATTGTTCGATACTTCGCAACGCGGCACCCCAGGGGGCCGACGAAGACAGCAAAGGAAGGCAGCAAAGAACGGCAACAAAGGAAGGGAGCGGAAAAATGGACTGGGAGGAATGGGAACTGGTCGTGTAGGATGGGGGTGGCGAGTTGCGAAGCGAGAACTCCTTGGGAGACATTCCGTCATGGGGCGAACGACGAAGGGCTGGAGGCGTCTGGCGACGACGTGGTCGGTCGGTTTTTTCAGTCTGGGTGCATTGTTGGTATTGGGGCCCGAATGGATGTTTCCCGCTCCCCAGGAGGCCGGCGCGTCAGCGCTTCGTCGCTGGCTGGCATTTCGGGAAGTGTCGGCCCAGCCGGACGCCGTTCAGTTGGCGATCGTGGACCGAATTCAGGCCGAGTTTACGCCGCGGCAACTTCTGGGGCCCGAGCAGACTTCTCCCAGCTGGTGGTCTCGCTGGCTGATGCCTCGAATCGAGCGGAATATTGCTTGCCTGCAGCGCGTCTGGTTTGAGACACGGTGTGAACAATATGCCGAGGTTGTCGCCGGCGAACAGATGGATTTCTTGCAAACGCAGATTGACTTTCTGCTCTCTTGGACGCGTCGGATTTCCGACGGGGAACGAGAGGGGGAAGAGGGTTCGGCCGGAGATGGTAGTCATTTTTTTGACTCGGTGGCGGAATGGACCAGTCAAGCAAGTGGCGAAAAGCGACGCCTGCTGGAGCGGGGAATTCGCGACGGCGTGCTCTGTTGGCTGGCAACCACCGAGCTGGAAGAATTTCCTCGAGCCACTCGCCGGCAGCTGGCCGATCGGTTGGCGGACCAGTTGTCGCATGGCGGTCAGGCCCCTGGCAGCTCGGCAAGTATTGGTTTGTTACTGTCGGGAGACCAAGCCGGTCGTCTGCAGCGGAACGTCTGGCTGCTTGTGGAGACTTGGGTTCAGGAGCGGGCCCGAGAATTTGCCAGATTGGCTCGCCATGAGCGAGATGCTTATGTCGACGGACGCATCGACGAGGTGATGAGCTGGAATTTGTCGAGTTATCTCGAGTCGCTGAGCGGCAGCCATGCCGGCTCGGCGACGTCGAGTGCTTCCTCGAATGCTTTCTCAGGGGCTACCTCGAGTTCCTCGGCTGAGTTGCCGGGATCGACGAGTGCCGGACTTCCGGAGATGAACCAGGGCCCAACGACAGGTGAAAGTTCGACGCGAAAGCCGAACTCACCTTCTGCAACTTTTCCATCCTCCGAGACTGCCGAAAAACTGTCCGGGCTCTCCATGGCTCAAGTCGGCCGGCTCTGGCAGCAGGCGACGCTGTGGACCGAGCGTGCGGAGCCAGAGTTGCGGGGGGAGATGGAGCAATTGTTGCGGCAGGTGCAGTGGCGTTTGCTGGCGAGAACGCTACCTCGCCTGGGCCATGGATCGAGGGATCAAGCCCGTTCTCCCTCTCCATAGGTTCGGCGGTCACTAGGATGCCAGAGTGGAAGTCCTTGTTGGACGCGTCTGGCGAGTACGGAGAGTTTTTCCTCGGAGCCAGGCAGGGCCTGCGTGGCGGGAAATTCTCGGCTGGATGCCGTGTTGGGTTCAAAATCCCAGATTCCCATTTTGATCGCATCGAGCACCGATTGCGGCACGGAGATTCTCCTCTCGGTGGGTTGAAGGATGGTAGGTGTGTCGTGGACGAGAAGACAACACATGGGCAGGACGCGCGGTGAAGTTGCACGTCCAATTGGATAAGTCAGAGTATCCGAGTCCCGCGGGGCAAAGTCAAGCAAGTTGTCGCGAGATTTGCCCGCCGCGAAAAGTTCGAGCGTTATTCGGTCGTTAGCCGGCTTGACAAACGAGTCACCTTTTCCCTCGATACCTGACCTCGGCGCCCCCCCACGCACGCGGCGCCCCGCACGGCAATCCAGTCCGGCTTCCACTGGAGGGCTCGAGGAATGTCGTCCGCGGCAAGGGAACCAGCCAAGACCAGGCGGAAGCCGGCATGCCGTATCTGCCGCACCAAGCACTGCAGCTGGTAACCAGAGAGAACGCGAAAGAGGCTGCCCTGCCGTTTGTCGAACGTGTCGATCAGCACGACGCGGCAGCCCAATCGCCCAGCTTGCTCGAGAATGTCATGGGGAAAGGGCGTGCCGGCCCGCTGCCAGTCCGCGTAAATGACGGCAACCGGCTCCGTGGCCGGTGAGAGTTGTCTGACGATATGCTGCCACTTCATTCGCCAGTTGCCGATGGCCGCGGCCCGAGATAGACCGACTTTGGCGTACCGGACGGGAGGGACATGGGAAGCGTGTGACAGCAAGTTGTCGTCACGTAGTTCGCCGAGCGCCACGCTCAGCGGCACTTGCTCCTTCAGCCCCCTGGTGACGTCGTTCCATGTACGCCGGTCCGATCGGCCCAGGCTCCCACGCTCGGGCTCCTTGATGTCGATCAAGTCGGCTCCACCCGCCAGGGCGACTCGAGCTTCCGCGAGATTACGGACACTGACCAGCAAGCGAGTGCGGGAGGGGGAGGATGCCGATGAACTATGGCCGGCTGAACCCTGGCCGACTGAACTATGGCCGACTGAACTATGGCCGGCTGAAACCTGGCTGGCATCAAGTTGAGGGGGGGAAGTCATTGGGGCGCCTCGCGTTGACGACGCCGGCGATGCGCCTCGGCCAGGCGATGGTTCAATTGCTGCAGCAGCGGAGGATCGATCGGTTCGCACCACGTGCCGCGGATCGTGATGTAGCCATCCTTCCACTCGCCCCAAGCCGCCGTGACCGAGCGGTCATGCCACTCCTTCGCCGACTCGGCCAATCGCACCACGACGGACCAGACCCGCGTCTCGTGACCTTCCCCAGTGGAGGCGGGGAGAAGGGCCGGGGCTCGACCCGCAAAGAAACACTCGACCTTCTCGATGGGAATGCGGTGAGTTTGCCAGATGGCCAAGGTGATCAGGAGGCAATCGTCCTGGTAGGCCATCCGAGGCGTGCGGTCCAGGGTCCACCATGCGGCGAATCCCAGCAGGGCCGGTAGCAAAAGGAGCGTCCCCAGAATCAGAGTTCCGAGGGAACCGCTCCCCAGGACCAGAAGTGACAGGGCGATGACCGTCAAGAGAATGGGGATCACCAGGCCGGCGGCCATGGCGCGTCGATTCGAGCGTAACCAGATTTCTCGTCCCATCTCAGTCGATCGTGCAAAAAAGCAAATACTCGGTATTCCCAGAGCGTCTCTCCGGTTGCGGCGGGGCCCCTCGCGAGGCTTAATGTAGCAGAGTATCGGCGAATCGGTCAGATGGCGGTTGATCGAAAGCAGGTCAGGCCCCCCAAGGCCCCACTGATGCCCGACGCCCCGTAGGGCTCGAGTTCGCTCCCGACGACGACTTGGGGAGCACCTTGGGGTACGAGTATGGCGAAGTTCGCTGTTGGATGGAGCCGGCAAGGGGGGGAGCCGGGATGAATCGTTGTTCGACCTTTTGTAGTGAGTGTCAGCGTGCGTTATCAAACTATCTCGGATGCCCGTGAATTGGCTGCCTGCTGCGAGGAACTGGCGAAGGCGAAGGTGATTGCTTTCGACACCGAGTTTGTTTCGGAGGATAGTTATCGCCCTGAACTTTGTCTCGTCCAAGTCGCTGCGGACGGGGAACTGTACGTGATCGACTCACTCAGCGTTCGCGACCTGCGTCCCTTTTGGGAATGCCTGGCCGAACCGGGGCATGTGACCATCGTCCACGCGGGGCGGGAGGAATTGCGATTCTCCTGGCGAGCAATCGGGCGGTTTCCCCATCAGGTGCTCGACGTTCAATTGGCGGCTGCCTTCGTCGGCTTGGAGTACCCGGCCGCCTACGCCACGCTGGTGTACAAGCTCCTGAAGGTCAGCCTGAACAAAGGGGAGACTCGTACCAACTGGCGACGACGTCCTCTTTCCGCCGTGCAGATCGAATACGCGCTGCAGGATGTACTCTATCTGGAGCAGATCCGAGACGTGTTGATGGAGGGGATTGTGCAGCGGGGACGTGAGTCCTGGCTGACCGAGGAACTCGAGGCTTGGGAGCGGCAGATCCAGGAGCTGGAAGGGACCGAAAACTGGCGGCGGATATCGGGTTTGGCGAGTCTCTCTTCGCGGAGTCTGGCGATTGCTCGAGAGCTATGGCGGTGGCGCGAACAGGAGGCGGAACGGCGGAACATGCCGGCCAAGCGCGTCCTCCGCGATGATCTGATCGTGGAGCTTTCGCGACGCCAATCGGCGGAGCTGAAGCATATTCACGCCGTGCGGGGATTGGAACGTCGGAACTTGGAACGTCATCTTCCCGAACTGTCGCGTCGGATCGAACAGGCTCTGCAATTGAGCGACCAGGAGTGTCCCTCTCGCCCCAAGAGTTCCACCCGCCCGCAGCTCAACCTTCTCGGCCAGTTCCTGGCATCGGCCTTGGGGAGCATCTGCCGCGAGGCGGGAGTGGCAACCAGCCTCGTCGGGACGGCTCAAGACGTTCGCGACTTGGTCGCCTACCGCCTGGACCTGGAAACGTCGAGGCCGGCGGAACCTCCGGTGCTGACTCGAGGCTGGCGGGCCGAAGTGGTGGGGCGAGTCATCGATGAATTACTGGCGGGACAACAGGCAATTCGCGTCAGTGATCCGCTCTCCGAGCAGCCTCTGCAGTTTGTCCGAGTGGCCGATCCGACTCCCTGAAGTGACTGGCTCGCCCGCGAGCCAACGAGTGACTGGCAACTTAGCGGCGGATGGCCGAGCTGCTGGCGGACCGGCTGACTCGGGCCGGGGCGCCGGCGTCGGTCGCGGCCCCTTGGCTGAAGAACCGAGTGACCGATTCGGCCATCACTTCGATCTCCGGATCGTCGCACTTCAAGACCGCTCGGAAGCGGTGGTTGCCCGCCTTTTCAGCTCGAGCAACCACCTTCAGCATGATCGTCTCGCCCGGCTTCACTCCCGCCAGTGGTTCGAAAATGACCTGCCCCGTCAGCAATTCGGCCGCTCCTCCGGTGGCTCGAGCCGGCTCGATGCCGTCCGAGAAATGGGCGAGTACCGAGATGCTTCCCGAGGCTTGGCTCCCTCGGTTCGTGACGCGGATTTCGTAAGTCACCTCGTCCCCGACCGATTGAGGACTTTCGGGATCATTGATGGCCAATTTCAGATCGGCCACGGCCTCGACAAATGTCTCGATGGCGGCGGACGCCGTCAGTTCGTCGGCCGAACTGACCACTGCTTCGCAGACCACGTCACCTGCTTCTTCAAATGCCACCTGGACTCGGTACAGTCGCTGTTGGCCAGCATCGAGAATGGGGAGCTGCCAACCGATGCGGCCACCCGATTCGACCGCCGAGTCGACTCCCGATAAATATCGGACGCCGGCCGGCTTTCGCAGGGAGATGTCGACTTCGTTGGCGGGGGCATTCCCGGTGTTACGGACCAGAACTTCGTAGGTCCCGCTCGACCCGGCGAACTTCATTCGCGGGGCGGTGACCTCCACCGTCAACTCCGCTCGACGAACCAGGACCGATTTTCGAGCCTCCTGGCGGATGCCGTCGGCCGTGGCGACCGAGGCGATTTCCAGGTCACCCGACTCGCGAGCGATCAGTTCCATGCGGATCTTTTCCTCCCCACCGGGCAGGATCGTTCCCATCTTCTTCGACTGAGCACCACCTCCCGTGGCGACGTCCAGTGTCACATTCTCGGCCGGGCCCGTACCCGGATTGCGAAGCGTAATCGTATAGATTTGACTCTCGCCGAACAAAATATCGTTGGGACCCGCGATTTCGACCACCAGGCTGGGCTGCTGAACTTCAATGGCCGCTTGGATCGGCTGAGGATGCACGGACCACTGCACGGCCAATTCGATCGCCTCCGGCTTGAGAGGAGTTACCGATAGCTGCAACTCCCGAGCCGTGTTTCCTCCCAATTGCCCAATCGTCCAGACAATTGTTTCATCGTCTACCTGGCGGATCTCTCCATCCTCGACCGTCACTTCCCCCAGTCGGGCATGTGCCGGTGTTTGCAGGCGGATTTCCAGGTTGCGAGCTGCTTCGGCTCCCTCGTTGCTGGCGACCAGGACGTATCGAGCCTCCTTGCCCATGGAGACCGCGCCGGGACCTTCCACCTCCAAGCGAATGTTCGGCGCTCGCGAACTGACTCGGATGTCACTGCCACCGGAGGATCGGTCGGCGGCCCGGCTACGAGCAAATCCAGCGGCCCCTGGTGGGCGAGATTCGACCTCATATCGCGATGGGGAGGGGAGTACAGCGGGTGGCGAGTTGGCGCGTCGTGATGTGCTGAAGGCCTCCTCCTGGTCATCTTCAAGGGGATCCATTCCCTCCAGCTGGTCGAAGTCGGCATCGTCCTCCATCGGTTCCGGCTCGGCCGGAAGGGGCATTTCAGCCGGTCCACTGCTGCCGGCCCGGCGTTTGAGGACCGAGGGAAGTGTGCTGCTGGAGGGCCTCGATGGTTCGGCGTCGTCATCGAATCGAGCTGGTTCGGCCTCCCGAGATGCCCCGGCCAGCTGCGGTCCTCGCGGCGATTCCATGGTGGCTCGTGAAGCCGCGGTGCGTGTTCCGGTCCCGTAAATGCTTCCTCGCGAGTAGCGATCGTCGGAGGGACGGGCCGCGCTGGTACCGGATTGCCGTGGGGTAAGTTCCCGAGCAGGCGAAGCGGGGGTGGGCACGCGGGGGCGGCGCACGCTATCCTGGCCGTAGGCGAACAGGGTGCCGAGTGAGATCCAAATGATGGCGGCGAGAACAAGCTGACGAGCCATGGAGGTCCCAAGGAGCTAAAGTTCTAGGAACAGACCTTCGCACTGGGAGCACCTATCGACCTGACTGGAGGTTCGTGTTTAGTTAACTTTGCGGAATTAAGAAAAAAATCTGGTTAGGTTGTTTTTGTAGGTTGGTTTTGGTTTTCTGGTTAAAG
>JBJHCD010000283.1:0-7132 GCA_050485845.1 Pirellulaceae bacterium
GGGGCTGAGCAGCCCCGCCTCGACCCATCGCCGCAGTGCCGCCGAGACTTCGTTCTCTTCTCCTGCGGCTCCTGGAGACGTCGAAGCTCGGTCCTCGCCGACGGGGCCTGCCAATTCTCGGGCACGCTCCCGTTGTTCGGGGGGGATGATTCCGCGCTGAGATAGCAAGGCAATGAGCTGCGCGTCGTCGTGTGGGGCGATGGACTTCGCCCTGATGAGCGGGTGCCTCGTGGAGTGCGGGCGCGGGTGTGGAACGTGGGCTTCCCTATTTCTACATTTTGGCAGCGCGGTCGGTTTGCGGCAAGAAGTTCCTCGGGTCGCGGAGGGGGCGAGGTGAGTGGGAAAGGGCGGGTGGCAGACGATATTTCAGGAAAGACAGGATTTTTTGGCGGAGGTTGCCGATTAACCAGTCTGTTCCGGCAATACGGAAAGTGTTGGTTCTCCGTCCTATGCCGGGACGATAGTTTTTGCGTGCACTCGGTAACGGTGAGTGCGATTATTCCGATTACGAACGGTTCTGCGTTGGGGCTTACGCGCAGCTGCGATGGTCAAGGTCCTTTGCGAGCAGCAAAGCGGCCCCCAGCCGCGCCTTGACGATGTCCTTTTGCGCCGCGGAGACATAACTGATGAAGACTCAGAGGGCGTTGATCCTTCCCGTGTTGCTCGCCACGCTGGTGGTCAATCAGTTGGAGGTGCGAGCCCAACCTAACCTGACTCCACCCCGACCAGGCAGTGGGGGGGTAAGCTCGACCTTGCATGATTCGGAACCCATCTCGGCGGGCATTCAGGCCTCGCCGGGAGCGGCTCCGCTGGGGATGCCGAGTTCGCTCGGCGTCGCTCCCCAGGAACCGCTCGGTTTCGGACGGCCTGGCGGGCCTGGCAAGCACGCGGTTCGTCCCGCCTCCCATGGCAACGGCATGGGGATGCCTCCTGGAATGATGGGGGGCCCGGGGATGGGCTTCGGCCCGGGTGGAATGCCGGGCGGAATGATTCCTGGTCCTGCTCCCATGGGAGGCCCCGGTGGACCCGGTGGCGTGATGCCGGCCGGCTTTCACGGGGGGCATCATCCCGAGATGCCCATGGAAATGGGCTACCCGGATGAGTTCATGATGGGGCATGAAATGTATGGGCACGACCCGTACCAAGAGCGAGGTTTTGACCTGCTTCGCTACCTTCTCCCTTACGGCGAAGGGGGATGGGCGAGTGCTCGCTGGTTCGACGTGCAGGTGGAATACATGCACCTGACCCGTCGCCGGACCGCGCTGAACACCGTCAACTTCACCTCCGATGGCCCCGCCGGCCTCGGTGACCCCCTGATCGTGCTCAGCTCGGATGACCTCTCATTCAGCGACGCCCCCGGCTTCCGCGCCGCGGTGGCGTACCAATTGGGATCCTCCAGCAGCCTCGAGTTCAACTATTTCGGCACGCATCACTGGTCGTCGAGCGCGGCGGTGCGGAGCGAGGAGAACGAACTCTACTCGGTTTTCAGTGACTTCGGCAACAATCCTCCTCCCCAGTCAGATCCGATTGTGGTTCGGGGTGGTTTCACCGATACGGATTCCGCTCACTTCCATGGCATCGACTACACTTCCGCCATCAACAGCTACGAGTTGGATTTCCGTCGCCGCTGGATCTTTCCCAACAGCCGAATTCAAGGGTCTTGGTTGGCTGGTGTCCGCCATGTCAACTTGGAGGAAAAGCTTCGCCACCTGACGATGGTGGACTATGAGATCCTCGATCAAGATCCCGTGACGGGTTCGATGAACTACCTGACCACGACGGACAACAACCTGACCGGTTTTCAGATCGGCGGTGACATTTGGGCCACCATCATCCCTGGCTTTCAGATTGGAACCGAGGGGAAGGCGGGTATCTATGGCAACCGGATGAAGCAGACGACGCTGATCAATGCCGAGTCGTTCATGGACACGATTACCGAGCGGGCGACGAAGTCTCGAGCCTCGTTTGTCGGCGAAGCGGCCGTGATGGGAACTTGGCGGTTGACTCAACAACTCACCCTCCGTGGCGGCTACCAGATGGTCTATGTGGATGGAGTTGCCTTGGCCCCGGATAACTTCAACACCGAGCCTCCCTTCCTGCAGGGAGCCCGAAGTGCTTCGGTGGTGGACAACGGGTTTGTCTTCTATCACGGTTTCACCGGCGGTGTGGAGTGGATGTGGTAAGCTCCGGACGGAGCCCAGCGACTCAAACAGCACCAGCGGGTAGATGAACCACGAAAAGCGGCGGCCAACTCGGCCGCCGCTTTTTTTTGAGGGAGCTTCTTCCCAGACTACCCGAGGCGCGAGCCGTCGGGATAGTCCCGTCCCGAACAGTTCCATCAACAATAGCCCGAGGCGCGAGCCGTAGGGATAGTCCCGGGTACACGCCATCCACTGGGAATCGACCCTCCGCGACTTACCGCTAGGTCTCTCTTTTCAACGGCGAATCGCCGCTGTGAGCCAAAAACACTCGTCACTACTTGGCGTTGCCCCCACCTCCGATTCAGATGCTTCCTCGAACCGGATCGGGTTGCCGCCAGGGGGGTGGGCAAATCGAGTTGAGTTTCGGAAGGTGCTCATCGGGGAAGACGACCTCGGTCGCCGCCACGGCTTCCTCAATTTGCGAGCGTCTCTTGACGCCCACCACCAGCGAACTGATCCCCGGTTGCTTGAGCGTCCAGGCCAGACTGTACTGCGTCATGGTTAGACTCGCGTCCTCCGCCAGGGCCTCGAGCGATTCCAGTCGGTCAAACAATGCCTCGTCCAGCTTCCAGACCCACTCGGGTTTCTCCGCCAGACGGGAATCAGCCGGCGGGGCCGAGCCGCGTCGGTACTTGCCCGTCAAGAGGCCCGCTTGCAGCGACTGGTAGGGAGTCACGCCGATGCCATGTTCCTGGCAGAACTCCAGATCCGGCTGAAATTCCCGCCGCAACAGGCTGAACGGAATTTGCGAACTGACGACGGTCGGCCCGATGCCGTGATCGGCCAACCACTGGAATTTGCAAAGCTGCCAGGCGGAGTGGTTGGAGACGCCGAAGTAGCGGACCTTCCCGTGTCGCACGGCGACGTCCATCGCTTTTAGCGTCACTTCCAATGGAACGTGTTTGTCGGGCCAATGGATAATGTACAGATCGATCACATCGGTCTGCAGCCGATGGAGGCTTCGATCCAGTTCACGCAGGATATGCGTGGCGGATAGGCCCCGGTCTTGGACTCCCGGACCAACGGGGGCCCCGACCTTGGTCGCCAGGATCACGCGGTCTCGCCGATCACGGATCGCCTTGCCCACGATCTCCTCGGCCACTCCGCCGGCGCTGCCGAGATACCGAGCATAGCCTTCATAGACGTTGGCGGTGTCGATGAAATTGATCCCCAGATCCATGGCGGCATGCGTGAGGCCGATTGCGTCCGCCTCGGAGACCGGCGATCCGTAGGTCATCGTTCCCAGACAAATGGGGGACACTAGAAGCCCGCTGGCTCCGAGCGAACGGTACTGCATCGTTTCATTCTCGCGGGGAGTTGGGGGGAGACGCTTAGAATTTAGTAGAGTTTAGGATCTGAGAAGCGGTGAACAACGAGGCCCTCGCTCAACACGCTCAGCCCTGACACTCGCCGATCCTATCATGACCACCCTGTCACTCAACACCACCAGCCATCGTCCCCTCAATTCCATCATGGGTTGGGCTCGCGAGCTTGCTCGGGTTCGCCGCCTGGTTTACCTGATCGATCCATCCGGAACGTGGCAAAAAAAATAAATGAAAGCCGCTTGCTTCCTGGCTGGACTTTCCCGCCGAGTATGCCGCGTGAGGAATGCGATGGAGAGGTCTTCTCCGGGGAATTCACCGAACTCCGGGGCCTGCCATGAGTTCCGTCGCCGAGCTTTCGGGAGGCGAGCCGTGAGCGGCCGAGGGACCTTGACGACTCTGACGATTGAAATCCGTCGAATTGGGGAACTTCGGCAGAACAAGAAGCGTCTGGTAGTGTGGTTTTCCGCGGCGAGCCGAAAACTTGACAGTAGTTCATGGGGATTTATACTCAAGTGGACTGCCTTGCCCCAGACGCCCCAGATTGACTATTTTAACAGCCCGGCCAAACCGGGGGGTGGCTGCGGCGGGCCAGGCGATCGATCAAGCTCGGCGGGAGTCCCGGATCGGATTTCGGCCATGGCGACAGTCCCGAACCTTGGGGCGGCTCACTTCTGCTTTCGTGCGTGCACCTCTTCAACTGAGGTCGTCATTAAGGAAAACTGCCGTGAAATCACGTTATTTCTCATTTGGAGCTCTTTCCCGTCGTTCGCGAGCGAAGATCCGCAAGCACGCCACGCGTCGCCCGGCGATGGTCCTGGAATCGCTCGAGTCGCGTTGCCTCCTGGCCGGCGACATTGTCACCTTGGGTTCCGCCTCCGGTTCATCTCCAGCTCTTGATTTCGCGACACTGGAGCGGGTTTCTTACACGGCATGGCTGCCTGTTGGAATGTCCCGGTTGGACTTCATGGACCAGTTTGGCACTCCATCAGGGAGCCAAGGAGAAGGTCAAAATCATGACAACGGCAATGGAATCGGCGGGGTCCTCGAACCGAATCGATTCACAATCATTCAGGAAGTGGAACCGAACGACTCCCGCGCCACCGCTCAACCGCTGCCGCTCGGAACTACTTCCAACCTGTTTGACTCCATCAATGTACTCGGGCAGGCGGCTGGTTCCGACGTCGATGTCTTTCGCTTCGAACTTCGAGGGGGAGATATTCTCGGTGCCAATGTTGACAATGCCCTAGACCTTTCACTTCAGAATTCGGCTGGACAAGAGGTCATTGGAAGTACAATGGACCTCAATGCCCTCGGGCCCTTGGGGATTCTTCCGAACGGATCGCCGCTTCCACGGGGGGGCACCTCATTAGGTTTTGTGGCACCGAGCGATGGCACATATTACTTGTCGCTCAGCCAAGGGTTGGGACTCGAATATACACTCGAACTGCAAGTCTACCGGCCCATTTTGGAGAGCGAGCCAGTCGGCACGAAGCAAGTTGTCTTTCTCGACTTCGATGGGGAGACACTTGACACCAGCATCTTCGGGGTCGATCAGACTGCCCGCCTTTCTCCGTTGAGCGACTTCTTGCCGAATTGGGGGCTGACGGCGGCGGATGAGGATGATGTGATTGATCGCATTATCGACCACTTCACATTTTTGATCTCCGACTATGTGAAGGAATTCGGAAATAACGGTGACTTCGATTCCACGGGAAACCCGGGTGAATTCGGAATTGAGATCTTGAATAGTCGGGATCACTCCGACCCTTGGGGATTGCCGAATGTCAGCCGAATCATCATTGGTGGAACGGTCGAAGAACTTGGGATCGAGACGATCGGGATCGCTCAGTCCATTGACGTTGGAAACTTTGTCACCAATGAAACTGGCGTCGTGCTCTTGGATTATCTCAGTATCGACGATCCGGATGACCCCCTGTTCGCAAACTCGATTAACTCGGTCCCCCGGGCCCCCACGTTTAGCATGCCCGAAGTCATTGGTCGTGTTGTCGGCATGATTGCCGCGCATGAAGCGGGACATTACTTTGGGCTTTGGCACACGGATAATGCCAACGATGTCCTCGATGTGATGGATACGGGTGGCATTCCGATGCCCGATGCTGCAGGTGCCGGTCCGGACGGCATCGCAGGGACGGCAGATGACGTTCTCCACCTCTTCGGGACCGACGTATTTGAGCCACTTCAAGCCCCTCCCACAGGCTTTCAAGACTCGCTGAATACAATTTCGCATGTCCTCTCCACCGGTGGTGGACTTCGCGAGGTTCCCGGTTCCGTCCGAGGGACAAAGTTCCATGACCTCAACGAAAATGGCCGACGCGATCCTGGCGAACCGGGACTGGCCAACTTTGTCATCTTCGCCGACCTGAACGGCAACGGCGTGCTGGATGATGGCGAGCCCTTCGCCGTGACTCGAGCCGACGGGAGCTACTCGTTGAACCTCGACGCCGGCACCTACCTCATACGAGAACAACCACGTGATGGCTGGCGACAGACCTATCCTCAGGATGACAGGGGCCACATCGTCACGGTCGGCGATGGCCAGATCGTTTCCGGGATCAACTTCGGCAACGCTCGAATCCTCGCCGGAATTTCGGGTGTCGTCTGGCAGGATTTCGATGAAGATGGTGTTCGAGATGACGACGAACCCGGTCTGGGCAATGTTTTCGTCTGGGCCGACCTGAATGGAGATGGTCGAGTCAGCCTGGGTGAACCGAGCACTTTCACGAACAAGTACGGCGAGTACACGCTGCAACTCGATCCCTTCCAAAACTACACCATTCGGGCTCGTTTCGGACCCGGTTTCACTCAGACCTTCCCCGCTCAGAACGCGGCCCAAACGGTGTACCTCCCGCCGCATACCATGGTCACCGATGTTGACTTCGGCGTCTCGGCCCAACGGTACAGTTTTGGTGACGCCCCCGCTCCCTATCCCGTCTCGATCGCGGATAACGGAGCACGCCACGGCATTCTTCGCGGCTTCCAACTCGGCCCGACACTCGGCAACGGGACGTTCGACGGCGCCAACTCACCCGATGGACTCGGGAACAGCCATGACGACGGCGTGGAGTTTGTTACCGATCTGATCGCGGGCGAAACTGCCACGATCGAGGTGACCGTGCAACTGGGTGGTCACTCCCGAGGCTATCTCCAGGGCTGGATCGACTTCAATGGAGATGGTGATTGGAACGATCCGGGTGAGCAGATCATTAAGAACGAGCGGCTCGGGGAAGGGACGCACACCCTCACTTTCCCCGTGCCGGCCGATGCGATGGCGGGCGATTTCGTCGCTCGGTTCCGCTACGGTTGGGAGCGGGACCTGGGACCGACCGGCCCGGCAATGGCCGGTGAAGTGGAGGACTACGTCGTCAGCGTCGTCGGAAATATTCCGCGAGCGAACGACGATACCTTCACTGTCGATCAAGACACGATGGATAATGTCTTCGACGTGCTCGCCAATGACTCCCCGAGTGCGGCGGGTGGGTTGAGAGTTCAGAGCGTCATGTCGCCGACCAGTCAGGGTGGAACCGCTGAAGTCTCGGGCGATCAGCAGACGGTCATCTACACTCCCGCTTTCGGATTCTTCGGATC
>JBJHCD010000284.1:0-7131 GCA_050485845.1 Pirellulaceae bacterium
GAATCATTCAGTCTTTGACCGCAGAAGGGAAAATGCAGGCCGGAATCCTGATGGCACTGCCATTTCTGATCTTCCTGGCCATGCTGGTCAGGAATCGACCCTCTGCGGTGACCCTGTTTGATTACCCGGGACTGTTGATCGGAATTGTAGTCGCGATGGGACTCGGGGCACTCTGGATTCGAAAAATCATCAATTTCGACTTCTAGTCAAACTGAGCTTAAGAATTGAAAAGGTACAATCATGGATACGCCAATGATTCTGATGGTCATGGCCTTCCTCATGGCGGTCAGCCTAGTGGGCATCGGCGCCCTGGCTCTCACCAGTCGGCAAGGGAGACTAAAGTCGCGGCTCAATGAACTATCAGGTCACGCCGAGCCGAATTTGGAACGTCTCCCTTCCCGAGCGATGACGCAGGCAGTCCAGACCACCTTGCCCAAGATGGGCAAGCACCTGATGCCGACGGACGAGGAAGAGCAATCGTTGCTCAAGTCGCGATTGACTCAGGCCGGCATCTATCACCCCCAGGCCGTTCCAATTTTCTTAGGGGTGAAGATGATCCTGATGGTAACCCCCACGATCATCGGCCTCCTGGCCGGTGTGGTGGGGCTGGTGCCGACAAATTACGGCCTACTGGGAGGGGCCTGCGCCAGCATCCTCGGAATGATTGGACCCAGCATGTGGTTGGACCGAGCCAAGGCCCACCGGCAAGCAGCACTGCGGAAATCGCTCCCCGACGCGATGGACCTGATTATCGTCTGCATGGATGGCGGTCTGAGCCTTGCGGCCGCTATCCAGCGGGTTACCGGGGAACTCAAGACGGCTCATCCCAGCTTGGCGGTCGAGCTGAATATTCTGCAGAGGCAGGTTCACTTTGGCCAACCGATGGCTGACGCGATTCGAAGTTTCGCGGATCGCACCGACTTGGATGAAGTCCGAAACCTGGCGGCCACGGTCAAGAATGCCGAAAAGTTCGGGGCCAGCATGGTCAAGACCCTCAAGACCTATTCCAAGGCGCTGCGTGAAAAACGACAGTTGCAGGCGGAGGAACTGGCCCAACTGGCGGGTACAAAAATCCTCTTCCCCACGCTTCTATGTATATTCCCCGCGATCTTTCTCATCATTCTCGGCCCAGCGGCCATCCAGATTATGACCTTGTTCGCGGAAATGAAAAAGTAATTTCATGGTCCCGTGGGCCAGAAGGAGCGGATAACGATGAACCTTTTTGATTACACACATCAGGGACGACGCGTCCCGACGGGTAGGGATCCCACAATGTCCGGTGACCGTCGAACCGGTGCTGCGGCGTTGGAACTGGCACTGGTGCTCCCCCTGCTGTTGCTACTGACGCTGGGGGCGGTCGATTATGGCCGGTTCTCCTATTCCTGGATCGCGGTCGCCAATGCCTCCCGCGCCGCCGCCGGATTCGCCTCCGTGCAGCCCGTCAGTCCCACGTCGCAAGGGGCCTGGCAGGCTGGAATTCGACAATCCGCTCAAGCAGAACTGGAGGGACTTCCCGGATTCGATCCCAGTCAGATGACCGTCACCGCCGAATTACTTCAAGATGATGGGGGACGTCAGCGGGCTTTTGTAACGGTCGGTTATCCCTTTCGAACCCTCTTTCCCTGGGGGGGGATTCCCGCCACGCTGATGCTCCAGCAAAGCACGGCGATGCCGGTGGTCCGCTAAGAGGGGTATCCCACCTCGGAAAGGGGCGACGAGCCATGAATCAACAAGACGAGACAACCATGAGAAATCTTTGGGTTCGCGAGGAGGGAGCCACCATGTTGGAATATGGATTGATGATAAGCCTGATCGCGCTGGCCGCCGTAACCGCCGTCACGCTCTTCGGGATGGCAGTCAGCCGATTGTTTGACAATCCCCTCTAGCGAATCGCGAAAAAGGCATGCCAGTTGCACTCGAACTGGTGGCATGAGGAAGTTTTCCAAAGGGGACCGGTATTTTCAGGCATGGGAAAAGGAAGCGGGCAATGACCTCGACAAAATCGACCACCGACCGCGCGGCACTTGCCCGCTTTTGCGGGTTTCGCCCCGTTGCGGCGTCCCGGCGACGCGGGGCGGCGATGCTCGAGGGAGCCATCGTAATGACCGTCTTTCTCACGCTCATCTTCGGCATGCTCGACCTCAGCCTTGCCGTGGCCCGGTACAACATGCTCTCCCAGGCCGCTCGACAAGTCACCCGCGAAGCGATCGTCCGAGGAAGTTTGGCCCCCCCCAGACGCACCGCTTGGGGCCCCGGAACCTTCACGGGAACGGCCGCCTCGCAGCACGAAATCGCCGGGATCGTCCGCAATAGCTTGCCCGGCATCAACCCGGACGACCTGACGATCCGAGCGACTTGGCCGGATGGCGGAAACTCGGAAATGATGCGAGTCCGAGTGGAGTTGGTTTTGAATCACCGTCTGCTCATGACTTGGATCTTCACCGACCAGCGAATTCAGTTAACCGCCAGTTCCACCATGTTGATCGTGTATTAAGGAATCATCACTTCCTCAATTCAAGTGAGGCTAGACCACAACTGATAGGCGGAGAAAGCGTTCCAAGAGGGGCAATCATGCCACGGCACCACGGAGTAAATAGAAAGAGACCACGGATTCGCTTTCCCGGCACGTCCTTCTTCCGCAAGCGGCCCGGCTACACACTGGTGGTCGTCGCCCTCATGCTCCCCGTCTTCTTCGGCATGTTGGGGATGGTAATCGACGCGGGCATGATGATGACCGAGCATCGGCGGGCTCGCAATGCCTCCGATGCCGCCGCGCTCGCCGCCGCCGTCGACCTGTTACGGGGACGCTCAATCGCCGAAGCCCGCCTCACGGCCACCACCTTCGTGCGGGAGCACAACCGTCTCCCCAACTCGAATGTCACCATCAACATTCCTCCCAGCAGCGGCCCCCACGCGGGACTCTCGCAATATGCCGCAGTCCTGGTCACTCAGCCCTTCGAAACATCGTTCATCCAGGTCCTCGGGCTGAACCGTGACCGGGCCGTCCTCGGTCGCTCGGTGGCCGGATACCGGCCCGTCGACGTGGGGGCTCGAGTTCTCACGCTGAACCCCGGCGCGATTCCCGGCTTGCAGGTTGGAGGAAACGGCGCGATCGTCGTGAACGGGTCGGTCGTGATCAATTCCACCGGAGGGGCGTCAACGAGAACTGGGAACCAGTCGGAACGGGTTCCGGAACGGCCGCCAGCGTCAGCAACAATGCCACACTGAAAGCAACCGATATCCGAGTTGTGGGAGGAGTTAACAATCCCAACAACTTTCAGCATTTCGATTCCAGTGCAACCGGCAGCCCGCTGAAGGCCGGCTCGGCTTCCCATCCCGACCCCTATAGCACGCTTCCTCCGCCGACAGTCGCCACCGGCGCCGACCCGACCGAATGGCCCGCCGTCCACGTCTCCGGCAATCGCCACGAGATTTTGTATCCCGGTGTCTATCCCTCCATACGAGTCAATAGTGGCAGGATCACGTTCAATCCGGGGATTTACATCGTGCGTGGTGGTGAGTTTCGCGTCACCGATCCAGGCTCGGTGGGATCGGGCGTCATGTTCTACCTGACGGGGGATGACTACAACGTCTTCACGGGGCTGCCGGATGCCAATGACCTGGAAAACCCTCCCCCGCTCCCAGGAAAGCCTAACCTAAGCAGCGCGACGATCAACGCGGGACTCGAACTTACCGGACTCGACGATCCAGACAGCCCGTATCACGGGATGCTCTTTTATCAGCGCCGCCTGAATACCGAATCGTTCCGTATCCAAGGCAACAGCTCGGCCGGTTCACTTGCTGGTACCCTTTATGCCAAGTGGGCCGATATCCAGATCGCCGGCCAAGGAATCTATAACGCTCAGTTCGTGGTTGGAGAATTCAAGACCGTCGGAAACGGTAATGTGCATATCACGGACGGCGGTGTCCCCTACGCCCGCAGCGAGCAGGTGTTTTTGGTCGAGTAACAACTTTTCTCTGGTCCGGTAACAACCGCTCCCGGCAGTGGACCCTGTAGGCCCCTGTACATAGTCACGTAGCGAATTCCCGGAGGCCCGCGCCTCGCCTCGCCTTAATACTCGTGTGCTTCCCCTTCGCCTTCCGCGACCGGGGCCAGCTTCGATTCCACCACTTGGCGAATCACCTTCTGATCGACCTCGGCCTGTAGTCGAGCGAGTGCCTCCGAAACCGGAATCGCCCCCTGATCTCCCGCCAACCGGTCACGTAGCGCCACCGCTCCCGCTTCCGCCTCCTTCGGGCCGACAACCAGCATGTAGGGAATCAGCTCCAACTGGGCATCGCGAATCTTCGCCTGCACTTTCTCGTTGCGGGAATCGAGCGCAACGCGGAATCCAGCTGCCAGGAACTGGTCACGCACTTGGGCGGCATAATCGTTCGTCTTCTCACTCAGCGGCAACACGCGCACCTGTTCGGGTGCCAACCATAGCGGGAACGCCCCGGCAAAGTGCTCGATCAACATCCCCACAAACCGCTCCATGGATCCAAACGGAGCCCGGTGAATCATCACTGGACGGTGAGGCCGATTGTCAGCACCGACATACTCCAACTCGAACCGCTCCGGCAAGTTGTAGTCCAACTGGACCGTTCCCAATTGCCATTGCCGTCCGATGCAGTCCCGCACCATGAAGTCCGATTTCGGCCCATAGAAAGCGGCTTCACCTTCTCGCTCGTCAAAAGGGAGTCCCGATTCATGCAGCACTCGGCGCAATGCCGCTTCGGCCTTCTCCCAATTCTCGGCACTCCCGACGTACTTGTCGCTCTTCGGATCCCGCAACGACAACTGCACTCGATAATCATTCAGTCCGACACTCTTCAGCACGAATTGAGTCAAGTCGAGCGTGGCGCGGAATTCCTCTTCCACTTGATCCGGAGTGCAGAAGATATGGGCATCGTCCTGAGTCAAACCACGCACGCGGAGCATTCCGTTCAGTTCACCCGTCTGCTCGTGCCGGTACACCGTCCCAAACTCAAAGAGCCGCAAGGGAAGGTCGCGGTAACTGCGTGGGGCCGCCTTGTAGATCTCGACATGGTGCGGGCAGTTCATCGGCCGCAACAAGTACCGCTCTTGCTGCTTCTCCCAGCGCTTGAGCGTCGTGATCTTCTCTTCATTGGACTTCTCGGCGGCGTAGTCCGGAATGCAGCATCCCAGCACCTCGGCTGCCTCCCGCAGCGACTGCTCTTCCTCCTGGTCCAGCTTTCCCTCCTCCAGTCGCCGCACCCAGGCATCGACCAACTGCCCCGCCTCGGAGCCGAAAATCGGCGAGAATTGCGAGTCACGGTAGTAGGGGAAATGCCCACTGGTCTGGTACATCTCCACTCGGCCGATATGCGGACTATACACCGGCTGATACCCTCGCCGGACCAGTTCCTGGCGGATGAAATTCTCCAGGATCGATCGGACCGTGGCCCCCTTGGGCAGCCACAAGCAGAGCCCCTGGCCGACCGTGTCGGGTTGGATCTGATACAAACCGAGTTGGCGTCCCAAGACACGGTGGTCTCGCCGTTTGGCCTCCTCCACCTGCTCCAGATAATTCTTCAAATCCTTCTGGCTGAACCAGGCCGTCCCATACAGCCGCTGTAGCTGTTGACGCTCAGCATCCCCCTTCCAATAGGACCCGGCGACCGAGAGCAGCTTGAAGGCCTTGATCCGCCCGGCGTCCGGCACGTGAGGACCGCGACAAAGATCGACGAATTCCCCCTGCCGATAAAACCCCAGCGTCGAATGCTCGGCCAATCCCGTCTCAATATGTTCGACCTTCAGTTCCTGCTTCAAATCACGACATAGCTCCAATGCAGCTTGCCGGTCGAGCGAAAACGGCTCAAACGCCTCCCCCTCGGAAATGATCTTGGCCATTTCGGCCTCGATCCGAGGAAAATCCTCCTCGCTGATCTTATGAGCAAGATCAAAGTCGTAGTAGAATCCGCTCCCCGTCGTGGGACCAAAGGCCAGTGAGACTCCCTCGAACAGTCGCATCACCGCTCGAGCCATCACGTGGGCACAGGAGTGGCGGAGAACGCCGAGCGATTTCGGGTCACGATCGGTCAGCAGTCGCAAGGGAACGGGACGGGTGGTGGTGAGATTTTCGAGCCGCGCCGTGGCATCGACCACTCGACCATCCACTTCCGCCGCGACCACCGCCGCCGCGAGCCGAGCACCAATGGACTGAGCGACCGACAAGGGGGTCGCCTCGTCGGGACATTCCACCACTTTGCCGTCCGGCAAGAGTACTTCAATCATTCCGGGTCACCGTCTCCCCATTGATACCGTTTGATTCGAACTCTTGATCAAGCCTTTCATCAAGCTCTTGATCAAACTCTGCTTCTGCGCTGTTATTGGAGTTGACCGGAAAGTCGTCTCGGGAGTCATTTCGGGAATCGTCTCGAGGGTTGCTTCCAGTTATATGTTGGACAATGCTGCCTATCATAGGGTTCGCCGGTGTTCCAGCAAGGCTGGACCGGTCGGCCCTACCCCACGTGACGCTGGCGAACCATCTCGTACAGCAGCACGGCGGCCGTGTTGGAAACGTTTAAGCTATCGATTCGCCCCCGCATGGGGAGACGAACGGATCGCACTGTCGGGCTCACCCAACTCTCCCCCAATCCCCGTGCTTCACTTCCCAGGATAAACGCCACGGGCCCCCGAAAATCGTGCTGAAAATAGGGGGCCGCTCCATCCACTCGAGCCGCGAACGGGACCACTTGTCGTTCTTCCCCCCACTGCAGCACTTCTCCGGGACTGGAGACCACCACCGGAATGGTAAACACCGCTCCCAGGCTGGCTCGGACCGTGTTCGGATTGAAAACATCCGTCACTCCGTTGGTCAAGATCAACCCGGAAACTCCCGTCGCGTCGGCCGTCCGGAGCACCGCGCCGATATTTCCCGGCTTTTCGATCCCGTCCAGCACCACGAAACTCGAATCGGCCTCGACCGGCAGATCGGACAATCCAAAATGCCGGGGACGGCTGATCGCCACCAACCCCTCATCCCGGTTCCCGAAGCTCAGCTTGCGAAAGACCGGCTCGGAGACTTCCCACAGGCGAGCCCCCAGTTGCTGGAGCGATTCCCGGAGTGCCAGGCCCTCGGGATCGCCACTGGTGTTGGGATGGAC
>JBJHCD010000285.1:0-7127 GCA_050485845.1 Pirellulaceae bacterium
GCATTCGTAAGGGGGAACCTAAAAATCCAAAGACACCCTTCGGTTTTGAGTTACACCCTTCAGTTTTGAGTTGGTGAATTGGAAAGACAGCCTCTACTCGGGCTGGCCTCTATTTGGGCGGCTTTTTTCCACGGCTTTTTTTCGGCCAAGTGACCAAACGTGTCACGACGACTCGCTATCTTTGTCGGGACAGGGGACCAAACAGTGCTTTGCCCGCAAGCCACGGACGAGCGGCCGATCGTGGCTGTTCCGTATCTCTTTCCCCTCATCACTCGGATTGTTGTTTTCCTTCGGATAGGCGGAGTCGATATGGTCATGCGTCGCGAGTTCCTCGGTTGGGATCAACCTGCCCTCGGGGCTATCGTGGACCGACTGCGAAAACGTTATCAGCAGGACGAGGAACTCGACCTCGAGCGTGTGGTCGTCGTGGTCCCGGGAAGCCGAGCGGGCCGACAACTGCTGGAACTCTTAGTCGACAGGTGCGAACAGTGGCAATTGCGACTTGTTCCCCCCAACATCGCCACGGTCGGGCGCCTCCCGGAACTGCTCTACTCTCCTCAATTCCCCTTTGCCTCACCCCTTGTTCAGCAACTGACGTGGGGCCGTGCACTTCAGAAGATTGGGGCGGATCAAGTCGAGAAGGCCCTGGCCGAGCTTCCCTCCCCCGTCGGTGGTGGCCACCAAGATGATTGGAATCGTTGGATTGAACTGGCTCGAATTCTCTGGCGACTGCACCGGGAACTCGCCGCGGAAGGCCTGAACTTCAGCGATGTCGCTCGACAAGTCGAGCCCCTGGTGGGGGACGAACAGCCACGATGGAACTTATTGGCGAAGGTTCAAGAAGAATATCACCGAATCCTGGACGGGCTCGAATTGTGGGACCAACAGACCGCTCGACTAGTGGCCATTCAACAGAAGGAGTGTCAAACGGAGTTCGATATTCTGCTGGTGGCCGTGGCCGACATGAATTCGACTCTGAAACGAATACTCGACGATGTTGCTGACCGCACGACTGCCTACATCTTCGCCCCCGCCGAACTGGCCGACCGCTTCGACTCGCACGGCTGCCTGCTCCCCGAAACCTGGTTCGACGCCCCCGTCCCACTTGAGAAAGTTCCCCTTCTGGTGGCGGAAGGGCCGGTCGAGCAAGCCGAGACGGTGACCGAAGTCATCTCGAATTGGGCGGCTCGGTATTCCGCGTCCGAGATCGTGGTGGCCCTGCCCGATGAGCGGCTGACTCCCTATGTCGAACGAGAATTGGAAGCTCGCCAAGTTGGCATCCACCGAGGTGCTGGGGAACCGGTCCGCGGTAGCCGGCCCTTCCGGTTACTCGGTGCCATCGCGGACTACCTCGCTCGCCCCCGATTCCGTGAGTTCGCCAGCCTGGTCCGCCATCCGGATCTCCACGATTGGATTGCGGAGCGTTGTCCCGAATTCCGGCTTGATCAACTGGATGACTTTGCCACCGAACACCTGCCTGCCGCGCTCGACGAATGGTTCGACCAAGAGTTTCAGCATGGATCTAGCCAAGGCTCCGATCGAGATTCCGACCGAGGGTCCGACGAAAGCCTGAGCGAGTCCGACTCGTCCGGCGAATCCTCGAGTGGCACACGTTGGCGGATGGGAAACTCAAGCGAGCGGTCGGACCGATCCAGCGGCCACATGGCGGTACTGCAGCATTTGTTTGCGACCATCCAGAAATGGCTTTCTCCCCTAACCCAGGGTGACCGTCCCTTATCCCGATGGCCAGATGTGGTGGCGGACGTACTGCAAACGGTCTATGCCGACGTAAAGGTCGACCGGCAAACCCGCGCTGGACATCGTCAGTGGCTCGCCTGTCAGTCCGTGCAGGAAGGGCTGACGGAACTGAGAGATATTCCGGAACCGCTTGTGCCGACCCTATCGGCTTCCGAGGCCCTCCAGCTGGTCTGGGAACAATTGGCCGACCAAGCGACGCCACTGTCGCGACAATCAGCCGACATCGAACTTCTCGGCTGGCTCGAACTCCCGCTCGATCTCGCTCCCGCCCTGGTGGTGACGAGCTTTAATGACTGATTCATCCCCACCTCGGTCAACTCCGACCAATTCCTCCCCAACAGCTTGCGACGACAGCTGAACTTGCTGGATAACCAGCGCCGGTACGCCCGCGATGCCTATGCCGTGCTACTGTTGGCTCAATCCAGGGAACTGGCCCTAGTGGTGGGGCGGCGAGATGCCATGGGAGACCCACTGATTCCCAGTCGCTTGGCATTTGCCGCCGATGACGCAACGATCGCTCGCCGAGTCCTACACCTGATGGGAGAAGTCAACCAGCAGACGAGCGATCAGCCGGCAGTTTCGAGTTCCGAACTCGATCCGTCGGCTGCCATGCCGGCGACCGAGACGCGTTCCACCGACGAACTCGAACAGGGTGACTTATCGAGCCAGACCGCGGACGGCTTGTCCGAGAAGGGCGGGTTCGCGGTTCCGCTCCCCGAGCCCATATTGCCGGAAATTCGACAGCGACTCCACACCCTTTCCGTGACGGCATTTCGCGCCTATTTGAGCTGTCCCTACCGCTTCTACTTGAATCATGTGTTGCGGCTTCGAGGAGATTCGGATCGGCCCGCTGAACTGAATGCGGCCCAATTCGGAACGTTGCTGCATGGGGTGCTGGATCAATTCGCGACCGGACCCTGCCGCGATGAAACCGACGAAAAGCGGATTGCTGAGTTCCTGCGAGACCAGTTGGAATGTCAGGCGGCCGAACAGTTTGGAACACGCCGCTTGGCAGCCGTCAATTTGCAGCTCAAGCAGCTTCAAATGCGGCTCGAGGGTTTCGCTCTGTGGCAGGCGGAACGGGCTCAACAAGGCTGGCGGATACGCCATCAGGAGGAGGCATGTGAAGCTCGGCCCTCGTTTCTCCGTTTCGACGACCAGCAGGTTACCATTCGAGGTCGAATTGACCGGATCGATTTTCACGAGGAGCGGGAGGAGTGGATGGTCTTGGACTACAAATCATCCGACCGGGGCAGAAAACCTCGTGAGACTCACAACAAGGGAGATGATTGGTTCGATCTCCAGCTGCCGCTCTACCGACATCTCGCCATGACGCTCGGCATCGTTCCCTCGATTCAGAGAATCCAGACCGGCTATATCGTTCTTCCCAAGGATACCAGCAAGATCGATCTGCTTCCGTCGGACTGGACGGAGGAAGAATTGCGGAGTGCCGACGAGCGGGCGGCCGAGGTGGCTCGAGCGATTTTGGACGAGCAGTTTTGGCCACCGGCGCCGAATCCACCTCGCTTCGAGGATGACTATTCCGGCATTTGTCAAGATTCGGTTCTACAGTTAGGACGGCCTCCCGAAGTCGTGGAAAACGAGATCTAAAAGATGAGCAAAAAAGCATCCTCTACTCTTTCCCATCCCGCCACTCGTTCCTCGTCCACGCCGCATCTGTTGATTCGCGCCTCGGCGGGAACGGGAAAAACTTACCAGCTTTCGAATCGCTTTCTGCAGTTGCTGGCCCAAGCGGTTCCTCCCGAGCAGAGTCTGGCCTCGCCGTTCACTCGCAAGTCGGCGGGTGAGATCCTCGAGCGTGTGATGATTCGTCTGGCCCACGGTGCGATCGATCCGTCGGTGGGCCAGAAATTGGGGGAGGAACTGGGCGATCCGGAATGGGGCCAGGACCAGTTCAAGACGATCCTGCGCCGAACGGCCCGGAATCTCCATCGGCTCCGCATCTCGACGCTTGACGCGTTTTTCGCCCAGTTGGCCACCAGCTTCAGCTTGGAACTCGGCTTTCCACCGGGATGGAGCATCATCGAGGATCAGCCGGATCGGACGCTTCGGCAAGACGCCCTCCAGCGACTGCTGGCATCCGACGATCAAGATCATGTTGAGCGTATGCTGCACTTGATCACGAAAGGCGAGGCGACTCGGTCGATCAGCGAATTGCTCTCCGATACCGTCGACCGGCTGTATGCCCTCTATTTGCAGACCGACCAGGCAGCTTGGAGAAACTTCCCGAATGCTCCGATGCTGAGTGACGAGGAACTGGCCGGCTTGGCGGACCAACTGGCCGCGGCCGAGTTGCCGGCCGACAAGCGTTTCGACTCGGCTCGGAATGCCGATCTCGAAAACGTGAGGGCCCGGGATTGGGAAAAGTTCATTTCGAAGGGACTGGCCAAGAAAGTGCTCGAGGGAGCGGAAGTCTACTACAACAAGCCGATCCCAGCTGACGTTGTCTCGCTTTACGAGAGCTTGCTAAGTCATGCTCGCGGGTATTTCCTCAAGCAACTGGAGCATCAGACGGGGGCGACCTACGATCTGCTCGACGGATTCGACCGCATTTATCGGGAGCGAAAACTGGCCGCTCGATACCTGCGTTTCGAAGATGTCACTCGGATGCTGGCGGAAAGTGACTTGGGAGATTCCTTGAACAAGGTCCACTTTCGGCTCGATGGAGAAATTCGCCACCTGCTGTTGGACGAGTTTCAAGACACGTCGTATTGGCAATGGCAAGTGCTCGAACCATTCGCTCGCCAAGTCACTCAGCGCAGGGCAAAACCGTCGCGACCGGAAAGCCCCACGTCGTTCTTCTGCGTCGGTGACGTGAAGCAGGCGATCTATGGTTGGCGAGGTGGGAAGTCCGAGATCTTTGAAGCGATCGAGCGGCGACTGGAAGGTCTCCAGCAGGACAACCTGACTCGAAGCTACCGCTCGTCGCCGGCGGTGATCGAGTCGGTAAATCGCATTTTTCAGAACCTTCACGCCCATCCGAATCTGGATCGGGAGACCGAGGGAGTGGCGAGTTGGATGAAGTGGTTTCGGCCACATTCCACGGTCCATGCGGCGTTACCTGGCCACGTGACCCTGGAAACTAGCCCGGGTAGTGATCACCTATCGAAATCGGAACAAGCGCTGGTGGGGGCGGCGGACCGGGTTGCCCAGTTGGCAAAAGATGCTCCGGGACGACAAATCGGTGTCCTGGTTCGCCGCAACCAAAGTATCGCTCGGCTGATCTACGAACTGAAGGAACGTGGCATTCCGGCCAGTGAGGAAGGGGGGAATCCGCTCACCGACTCGGCCGGGGTGCTCGCCATGCTCGCCGTCCTGAAGCTGATCGACCATCCGCGGGACGGCGTGGCTCGGTTCCATGTCAGTCAATCGCCCTTTGGCACGATATTCGATTTCACCGAATGGCGCGACCTGGACCGTGCCCAGCGTTTGGCTCGGCGGCTGCGGGCCCAGTTGATGGACGAGGGGTATGGTCCGAGTCTTCTCGCCTGGACTCGACCCGTTCTGGCCACTTGCCAGCGGCGCGATGCGAGTCGTCTGCTTCAGTTGGTCGACTTGGCGTACGACTACGACAGCCAAGCGACATTGCGAACGGTTGATTTCATTGAATTTGTCGAGATGCAGCGAGTTGCCGATCCGATTCCGGCGGATGTTCGAGTGATGACGGTGCATCAGTCGAAAGGGCTGCAATTTGAAATCGTGGTGCTCACCGATCTGGAATGGACGTTGGTTGGCCAGCCGAGTTCGTATGTGGTCGATCAGCCGGATGTAACGTCCCCCGTGCGGCGCGTCTGCCTTTATCGCAATCAGTTTATCCAGCAACTGCTGCCGGAAACGTATCAGGAAATGTTCGCCGGGAGCATTCGCGAGAAGGTGCTTGAAGCGCTCTGCGTGTTGTATGTCGCGACGACTCGAGCGGAACGAGCCATGCACATCATCATCCCACCAGCATCGCCCAAGGAGAGGTCGTTGCCCAAGTCCGCGTCGGGGCTGTTGCGAGCCGCATTGGCGGCGGACGTCCCGGCAACGGAGTCCGAGGTGCTCTATGAGGAAGGGGATCGTGACTGGCATCGGAAGGATGGGCCGAGTGGCCAGGGAGAGGCGAGTGAGCCGCAAGGGAGGTCCGGTTTTGAGAAGAGAGAATCAAAGCGAATCGAATTTGCGGCGGGCCGCTCGGTTACTCGACCTCTCCGTTCCGCCGCCCCTTCACAATTGGAGGGAGGTTGGCTGGTCCCCCTTCGCTCGGCCTGGCGGGTCGGAGGAGATGAATCGCTGATCCGCGGCACAATCGTGCATGCTTGGTTCGAAGAGATTCGGTGGCTGGAAGATGGTTGTCCCGACGCGGATCGGTTACACGAGTTGGCTCGGCCCCATCGAAGGACCTCGTTGGATCTCGAGTTGCTGCAGGCTGATTTCCGGGCCATGTTGGAGCGGCCGGTGATCCGGGACGCGCTTTCGCGAGAGAGTTATCTGTCGAGTGCCGGGAAGCAGCGGTTTGGCGTGAGAGCGGACGAGGTGGTGGTCGAAAATGAACGGCGGTTTGCCGTGAGGCGAGATGACGAGCTACTGTCAGGAACGATTGACCGATTGGTACTACTCAAGTCGGGAGGTCGCGTGGCGGGGGCGGAGATCATCGACTACAAGACCGATCGGCTCGGGACCGATCGGGAAGGGCCGACACTGGCGGAGCTGGTTCGACATTATCGTCCCCAGCAAGAGGCTTATCGCGACGCAGTGGCGAGACTCTACCGCCTGGACTCGGCCAAAATTCGGGTCCAGCTATTACTCGTGTACTCGGGACACGCGGCCGAGATCGCATTCGAATCATGAATCCCCTGCCCGGGATTGCCAAGCTGCGAACGCGTTGGGATGCGTTAGATTAATGGGACTCCGCCGAAAATTTCGGCCCCCCATGGGGAACGTTTCGACGAGGGGCTCGCACGAAAAGCGAAGCCATTGCGACCGGCAAGGGGACGAGGGCGAAGACGAGCAGGGCGAGGTCGAAGCTCCCGAGCAGATCGCGGACAACGCCGACGAAGAGGGGGCCGAGGCTGGACGAGGCGACAATGACCGTCATCAGCAGACCGCGGATCTTTCCCAAATGCAATCGGCCGAAGTATCGAGCCCACAAGGGGTGAGTTCCGCCGAAATAGAATCCGTGAGCTGCACCCATGACGGCGCCGGTAATGCGAGCCGTCCAAGCGGACTCGACTTGACCGAGCAGCAGCATCGATAATGCCAGGCCGAACATGCCGGTCGCCAGCAGCCAGGATGCTTTCACTCGGTCCGCCAACACTCCGCCACCGAATTGCATGACCGCCATGGAAATGGCGAAGACGACTAACAAC
>JBJHCD010000286.1:0-1408 GCA_050485845.1 Pirellulaceae bacterium
GCCGTGGAGACAGCATTAATGGGATGGTCGCCAGGGAACCGACCAGAGCGGTCAAAGCGCCGCCCAGCAATGTGCGACTGCTGAAATAAATATGACGCGAGAGGGCTCCGATCAATCGGCGCGTCTTCAGGCGTCGCTGATGCTCGGCCGCAAAGCTGATGGCAATCTCCTCGACCACCCAATGTTGTGGGCGAATGACGATGGGGCAGAGGGGCGTGAAATGAGCCTCTGCCGCGGCTCAAAAGAACCGAAGGCTGTCTTCGGAAAAGAACCGGAAGGCTGTCTTCGGATCTGTTTTGACCCTGGCTCGCCTGCTGCAACCCAGCATGGTCGTCATCGAGGACGTTGATCTGATCGCCCGGGACCGAGCATCCATTCATGATGGAAGAATGGAATCACTCCTGAATAAACTTCTCAACGAGATGGATGGTCTCCGCCCCGATGCTCACATTCTGT
Organism: Pirellulaceae bacterium; assembly: GCA_050485845.1. GTDB lineage: Bacteria > Planctomycetota > Planctomycetia > Pirellulales > Pirellulaceae > JBJHCD01. The sequence goes on from JBJHCD010000286.1 coordinate 457, forward strand.
TCATCCTCACGACGAACCGGCCCGAGGAATTGGAACGCGCCCTTGCATCGCGTCCAGGGCGGGTCGATCAGGCGATCGAATTCCCTTTGCCCGACGAGGAAGGTCGAGCCAAGTTGGTCAGACTTTACGGCCAATGTATCGCTTTATCGGACGATTTGGTGGATGAGATCGTCAAGCGGACTGAGCGAGTCAGCGCGGCGTTTATCAAAGAACTCATGCGGCGCTCCGTCCAGTTCCAAGCTGAGCGGGACGGCATGGGCCCGCTGCTGTCCACGGATGTCCGTAATGCGTTAGAGGAGATGCTGGTCAGTGGGGGCTCGCTGAACCTGAAGCTACTCGGGGCCGATTCACCCCCGGGTTAAATAGTCCCAGTACCTGGAACTCCCGGCGCGGCGACCGACGGGCCGGAGCGAACAGGCCGAAATGGGTATGGCGGCATTGCAGCTTGCCGGCATCCTGGTTGCACTCTGTGCGGTGGTGGCGGCGAGCATGCGATTTGGGTAGTGAATGGAGGGTAGCTGGGACGCGACCAGCAAGCCTGAGAGCGGAGATGAAAAGCGAACATGCTCTTCAGTCAGCACATCCTGGACGGCATCGCCGAAGGACGGATCACGCTGGCATTCCGGCGCTGGAAGCGGCCGTCGGTGGAAGTCTACGTGTTCGCCTCGAACCTGGAGAACCTTCCCCAGTGGGCCTTGGACGACTCTCACTGAGCCGAGAATCGGACCGTCTCGCTGGTACTTGGCTCGTTCCGCGTTAGGTTGAACCTTGCTGCTGGTAAATCTTGGGACTCGCTCTCATCGGGTTGGAACCGCGTCGGCAGGAGTTGCTCGCGCTGCTTGCCACGCTCGGCGATGAATCGTCCACCGCTTAATTAAGCACCTTGACGGCGGTCTTCCCCAGGAATTAGCCGTTGGGCGCCGGGCCCCGGGGGTTCTCGGACAGCCGCCAG
>JBJHCD010000286.1:1418-7096 GCA_050485845.1 Pirellulaceae bacterium
TCGATGTGCTGTGTATTCTCATGTAGGGAATGAACCACGAGCAAATTGCCGATTGAATGGGAAATCGGGTATTATGACGGTCGCGTCGAGGTCATGCGTTATTTTGGTGACGATCGTACGGATCAGCAGGTTCGCCTGCGTGATGCAGTCTCCCGCGCCTTCGATGCTCGGCAATCCGTGCAGCGGGCCGAGGTCGAGCGTTTGCGGCGGGAGTTGACCGAAATCGAAACTGCCATCCAGGAGCGGGAGCGACAACGCGAACGGATTATCGATCGCCGCGTCCAGGAGCTGATGCGGACGGAAACCTCGCGACAACCCCCGACCTCGCAGGAGCAGTCGTCGGTATATGGATTAGGAACCGCGCCAGATTGGCATCGCAACGCAGCCCTGATGTCGAATGCAATTGTCAACATTTCCAGTATATTAGGAGCTACGTCATGAAACGCATTTGACTCGGACTCTTGACTTGGTGCTCGCTGCTCCTGTGGCATTAGCATATGTCGCCCTGGATTATCTGCTCCTTCATTGCGAATTACAACCATGACCTCGAACCGTCGATTCTGGCTTTCAACTGCAATCACCGGGCTGGTCGTCGTGCTGGCGGTGCTCGCCACACGGAACTGGCATGATCCCGCAGCAGACGAAGATGAACCTATTTCCCAGGCGACGACAACGGCACGGACCAAAGATGGCAAGGACGACATTCGCACTGAACTGCTGATTCCCGCCGGACAGTCGCAACGTGACGGCGACACCGCACAGGATCCGTCGCTGCCCGAGTTGATCCGCAAGATGGAGGAATGCGAACAACTGTATTTTCCCTACGACATCAAGGCGCTGGAGACATTTCGCTTTCCCGACGACTTGACTCCTCGCGAGCGCGGCCGCAGCCTCCGAGCGGATGGCCGAAAGCATCAAAACCTGATGGAGTATGCTCAGCTGGCGCCCCGGATCTGGAGAAGCAGCGAAACGATTCTGGTCGATGACCAGCTTGAACAAGGTCCGTATGTCAAATACAGCGACGGAGCGCGCATCGTTCAGATTTCGCCGGCTGCCATTCAAGATGGTACGCAGCCATCCCAGGAAGTGCATATCGAGAATGATCCGGCCTGGATATTCACCTTTCTGCACGCCAGGCCCCTGTACGGCATTTTCTGCCTCTCCGCATACGGCGACTCGAAACGATTCTCCGAGGTCTTCAGCGCCAACCCCGACGCGGTCGAGCTTCATTGGGACGACGGTGACGCGCGGTTGTCGTTTGCTTACGGTCATCCTCAAATGAAACAGCGCTATCTGCTGTGGCTGAGCCGCGAACATGACTGGCATCCAATCCGGCTGCAGCGGTTCTGGACGCCGGAGGACGAAGAGTTCCACGACGAGTGGGAAGTCACGCGGTTCATTCGGCGCGGCAATGCATGGCGCGTCGCAGAGGGAACGCATCGCTATCGGGATCGGGATGCCGGCGAAACGCCTGGGCGGCCCTTCGCCTACGCTTTGGACTTTGAAGTCCTGGAAGAGAAATACGGCCTCGACGTTGACAAAAAACGCTTTGAGTATGAAAACCCCGCCGACGATTCGGTGCACGAAGAGGCTGTCTCGAGCGCTGATCGCCGCTCCACGGCGCGAGAAATAGCCCTCTCCGTCAGGGACACGGATGAATCGCCGATTTCCAACGCCTCGATTCGTTTCGAAAGCAGCCAGTTGCCCGAGGCCGGGTCCGTCACCACTGACGAGCACGGCGTGGCGCGAATCGCGGAGGCGCCGCAGGGCAATGTAGCAATAGATATCTCCGCTGCTGGCTTCCGTCCCGCGACATGGATCGTGGGAGACGTGGATCAATTGCGAGCCATATTGGCACCGGTCACGCCGGGCGTTGTGCTGGCTGACGGCGTCCCCGCGGAAGGCGTGTGGTTAACCAACAAGGTGATTCAAGTGCGCTCCGACGGGCTCACGTCCATACCATGGACAAAAGCGGATGGCGGGAAGGCGGACTGGAGCGATGACCAGGGCCGTTTTCTGCTGCAGACCAATTTGACCTTGCGGCGAGGCGACTCGCTGGTTCCCATCATCTCGGTTCATCCCAGCCTGGAGCAGATGGCGATCCGCGTGGTGCCGGCCAACGAACTCGGTCAACAGCAGATCCTGCATCTCCAACGGACCTGCCTCGTTCACGGGCACTGCCTGTTGGAAGGAGTTCCGGAATTCGTCGAGGTGGATGCGACTCTCCTGACTTCCGGTGGCCAGCCCCTTGGAAACGTGGTTACGAGACAGGAAGTGACGCCCTCGGGGCTGCGAGTCGCATTCAACGTGCGCATGCCACCCGGAGACTACGTGCTTCATGGTCGCGCTTTATCTGGTCTTGCCACGTTCAGCCTGCCGCTGAGCGTCTCGCCGGGCCAGGACGAGCTGGACCTGGGAACCACGACCGTGCCGGCCTCGGGCTTGATGGCTTTGAGCGGTAAACCGGCACCCGAGCTGGATGTTGTCTGGCGCCCCGGTCAGGAGGAGTCGTGGGATTCACTACGAGGAAACGTCGTGGTTCTCGATTTCTGGGGTACCTGGTGCGGTCCCTGTATCCGTGATATGCCGCTGCTGATGGATATTGCCGATCAGTTTCGGGGACAACCCGTGCACTGGATCGCGATTCATACGCCCAACCTGACCGCGTTCGACGAACTGGATCGCCAACTGTTGCTGCACCAAGCGAAATCATGGAACTCGCGTGCGCTTCCCTTTGCGACCGTTCTTGATCGTCCCGTCGACGGGGAGGATTTTACAGGCAAGACCAGCCACGGTTTCGGTATTGCCGCCTGGCCCACGCTCGTCGTCATCGACCAGCACGGTCACGTGGTCGGCCCCACCAACAAGAATCAGCTTGCCGAGACCCTGTCGCGGTTGTTGGATCAGGATATTCTTGCGCCGTGATAGTGCGAGTTGGCCGGCTGCTACCTGGAACTCCCGGCGCGGCGACCAATGGGCCGGAGCGAACAGGTCGAAAAGGGAATGGCGGCATGGCAGCTTGCCGGCATCCTGGCTGCACTCTGTTCGGTGGTGGCGGCGATCATGCGATTCGGGTAGTGAATGGAGGGTAGATGGGACACGACCAGCAAGCCTGAGAGCAGAGACGAAAGCGAACATGCTCTTCAGTCCGGCCGAGGTGAAGTTGTGGCCAGGGGCGACGCCCGGTTGCCCGCTTCCATAAAGGTCCAATCGCGTCAGCGTCTCAATTCGGGAGAGGTGTTCAAGCGATTGGAGGCCGGCTGATCACGATCTTGCCGGTCGGGGTCATCCTCGGCATCGCCCGCGCCGCGCGGCAGCGGCAGCACGGCAATTTTCAATTTATTCACTCCGGCCCGCCGCACCGCTGCCACTACTTGTTGGACGACGCTCAAACGCAGGCGGGCGTGTGCCTCGATTCGCACCAACTCTTCAGCGAGCCCATCGGCGGCCTTCGCCCGAACTGCCGAGTTCACTCGCTCGACTCGGGCACCGATCGAATTGCCCGCGACGCGGATGTCAGCGAGGTCGCCGTCGCGCGTCGAGTAAAGCTGGACGACCAGAGGCTCGTGTTCCCCGTTGCCGGCCGCATGTTTGGCGGCCTCGGCTCCCGCTGCGGCCGCTGGAGCGGAATGGAAGGGGGCGGAAAGGCCGCGGAGGTCCCAGACTTCCACGCTCCCTCGACGCTCGCTGTCCACGCAGCCGATCGCCAGCTTGTCGCCCTGTGGCGAAATCACAAAGTCGACCCAGCGTCGGCCCTGAGGCGAGTCGGCCGCCTGGATTTCGTCCACCACTCTCCCCGCTTCCGTTTCCAGGAACCGAATCGACCGCCCGCCGCACAGCACCGCGACGCTTTTTCCGTCGGGCGCGAAGGCGACCGGTTTCGCCCAGCCAGGGACCGATTGCAGCCACTCGACGATGCCCGTGGAAACGTGGACGAGGCTGACGCCGCCCGTGCTGGTCCCCTCCCCAAACCGCTGCGTGCCGAACGCCAGCAGTTTGCTGTCGGGCGAGAACACCATGGCGCGCGCGCCCGCGTTAGCGGTGGTCCTGATCAGGCGGTGGACTTGCACACCGGTGTGAGGATTCCAGAGGATCACGCCGTTGCCCAGCACGTCTCCCTCCTTGTGCCAACGGCCGGCGCTGGCCAGCCAGCGCCCGTCCGGGGAAAAAGCAACCGCGTACGCATGGTCGTTGTGTCCTTCCAAATCATGCTTGAGCGCCCCGGTTTGGACATCCCACAGCTTCAGTCGGCCGGAACCCGTGGCCCGAAAACCCAACCGTTCCAAGCCGTCATATCGCCCAGAGAAGTCGGCAAATGTATCGCCACTCACGGCCAGCAGGCTGCCGTCGGGCGAAAAGGCCAGCGACGTGACGCTGCCCATCGCGCGGCCGAGCGACTGCCAGTTCTCCGGCGTCTTCTGGTCGGCAAGCTTCGCCTGTTCATCGTCCAGCAACCGGACGAGTTGGCCGGTCCGCACGTCGAACAGCTTGACCTGACCAATGCTGGTCCCGACGGCCAGCACCTTCCCATCGGGCGAGAAAGCCAGCGCCGTGACTTCGAAATGGGAAACCCGTTCGGTCGCGGCGAGTACCGCCTCTTCCTCATCGGTGCTGAGCCGAAGCGCGACGACAGTCTCCCCCGTCTCGGCGTCCAGAAAGTGCACCAACGGCTTCCAGTCGTCTTTCACTCGGCTCGTTCCGGTCCTGTGCATGATGCGCGTCGGGTTCCCGTTGGCAACGGCCAGAAGCCTACCGTCAGCAGACCACGCGATCCGGATGTCATTGCCGGTCATCCCGGTCGTGAAGCGGCCGGTTCGTCTCAGTAGGGCGTTTGTGCTCGCCTGCGGCTGGCCCGCGGCCAGGGCCCCGCTGGTTTCGCCGGTGACGAGTCTGCCTTGCGTTACGGCGTCGAGCTTTTCCGGCGTTGGCTCGGCCGGCACCGTTGCCGGAGTCGAATCGCCGTTTTCCGCGGCGAGCATGCCCATGCCGTCGGCCTGGTTCAAGGGAAATCCGGGCAGCACCAGGCCTGCGAATAGGACGACTGCCGCCACGGCGGCCGCTGGAGTACTGCTTTTCACGTGTTCGTTAAGGATCATGGCCAATCTTCTTTCGATGGTTCGGCGGTCGCCGGTGCTGACCCCCAAAGCGGGCGCCGGCGCCTGTCTTTGTGAGGCCAGTCGTGACAGTTCCAGAAACGTCTCCGCATACACGCGGCGGTCGGCGCCCGGCATCAGGCTCAGGGCCCGGGCGTCGCAGGCGAGATCAGCCGTCTCGCTTAGTTGCCGCCGCACATACCAAAACAGCGGGTTCCACCACCAAAGGCAGCCAGCGGCGAGTTCCAGCCACGCCACCCAGTGATCACGCCGTTTAACGTGAGCCAGCTCGTGCGCGATGATTGTCCGGCAGCGTTCGACGTCGGCGTCGCTGCCGAGGGCCTCCGGCCAAATCAACCGCGGTCGGCCGAGACACCACAGGAACGGCGTGGCGATCCGGCGGACGAGCAGCGCCGGGACGGGGCGCACGCCGAGACTGGCCGCGACCCCAGCGATTTCATGGACCAGGGCCGGCGGGGGGCGAGTTCCTTTTCGCACGATGGCCGCGTGCCGCGCGATCCGCCTCGACTGGACGGCCAGCGCGGTCGCGCATCCGAACAGCCACAGGCCGAAGAGGATCGACGC
>JBJHCD010000287.1:0-4593 GCA_050485845.1 Pirellulaceae bacterium
AGCCTGAAGCACTCGATCGATATCCTCTCGAGCATCCTTCAGTTTGTCCTGGAAGAGATAGAGTTCGGCTCGAATCAACAAGGCCGTGACATCGGACGAATTGATCGCCAGGGCTTCATCCAGATCGGACAAGGCTCCTTCCACGTCCTCGCGCGAGGCCTTGAGGCGGGCCCGAAGCAGGAAACCTTGAGTCGAATTGGGTTCCAACTCGATCGCCATTTCGATCTGCTCCATGGCCTCGTCGTACTGATCATCCAGATTGGCCAATACTTCCGCCAAGGCCAAACGAAGCGTGGCATTTTCGGGCTGTTGGTCGATCAGGCGGCGGAAGGCATCTCCCGCCTGCTGGAACTCACCCCGCTCGAACTGAGCGGCGGCCAGCATCTGCCAGGCTTCGACATTATTCGGGTCGGCCTCGGTGGCCCCCTTCAAGTCGGCCAGTTGCTGTTCGGGATCCTCTTGGAAACGGGCTCGCCATGTATACGCCTCGGACAACTGAGACTTCTCGTTGGCGTAAATCCGAATCACCTCGGTCGCGGCCGCTCGACCCTGCTCGACGTCACCTCCGGGAAGGAGGCAGAGTTTGGCGATCAGCTGCTGAGCTTCTCCCAGGTCGGGATGGTAGTCGACAGCGCGAACGAGGTCTCCCAGGGCAATCTCCCGCAATTGTTCCCAGCGCGGGTTGGGACGCTGACGATCAACGATCGCGCCGGCGATACTTGAGCCGCGTTGATAGAGGCAGGAGGCGGCCAGATGGCGAGCGAGTTGGGCGTTGTCTTCATCCAGGCCTTGCTCGAGCGCGCTTTCGCTCAGCTCAATCACCTTCTCCAAATCCTTCAGCGTTCTCGCCTTCAGATGCAGTTCGGTGGCCTCGTCCAGTGCCGGCAGCCCTGGATTGAGAGGTTGGTCCTCGGCGAAAACCGGGAGGCAGAGACAACACAGAAGGCTCGTCAGCGTTGCGATACGGACAAGGAGGCGATGGATTGGAAGGCCTGACGCAGTCATGAGCAAGCGTCCTTTGGGTTCAAAGTCACAGGGGTCACTGTTTCCACATTATGTCCGAATCTCCCGCCCGACGCCATCGGAAAACAGGAGCGGCAGGCGTCTAGGTAGCCGCCACGTCCGCCTGCGTCCACCGGCCGTCGATGAACCGCCAGAGATTTCCACTCGGGTTCTGGTCCTGCAGACTGGGAGGGAGTCGATGGGCTCGTACCTGATCGTAGCATTCTAGCGCGCCGAAGCGGCGAAGCGAGGCGGGAATCCCCACGGCGGTGAAACCGGGATGCCCCGTGGCGGGAAAAGGGCCACCATGGTTCATGGCGGGGCTAACCGCCACGCCGGTCGGCATTTTATCATTCAGCAGCCGCCCCACTCGGCACCGCAATAGCGGAGCTAGTTCGTCGTAAAGCGGATCATCTCGCCCATCGGCGGCCGAGTAGATGCTTCCCGTCAGGTTTCCTTCCAGCCGGCCGAGAATCGCTGTGCATTCCGCCATGTCGGAGGCCTCCACGATCAGCGAGCAATTTCCGAACGCTTCTCCTTGCAGTTCCTCCGAGTGTTCCAAAAACATGGTGCCGGAGACCTCCAGCAACGTATTGGCAAATCGGTAGCCGGCTCCTGCCACGGAGTGGTTCCCGGTCAACACGCGGGCACCCGCCTGAACGAGCCGAGCGATGCTGGTTTCCAGATGTTTTTGAACTCCGGACGAGAGGAGAGTCCCGATGGGGGCCGACTTGAAACGGGTCGCCACATCGCGAATAAAGTCCTCTGTTCGCTCGGAGGAGAGCAAGATCACCAAGCCGGGGTTCGTGCAGAACTGGCCCGTCCCCATCAGACAGCTACCGGTAAATTCCTCGGCCAAGGCCTCCCCTCGCTCCTCGAGACATCCCGGCAGGATCAGCACGGGATTGATACTGGACAGCTCGAGATAAATCGGTTTTCCGACGGCATCGGCCGCCTCCTTGAGCTTCAGTCCCGCCTCGCGACTTCCCGTGTAGCCGGTCGCCCCGATTCGCCGATCCGCCACCAGACGAACGCCGTCGTCATGGGGGATCCGATAGATCACCTGCACGGTTGCCGGAGGGAGTTGAGCCTCCCGCAAGCTCTCCACCGCCAACTCCGCAAACAGGCGGGTGGTGCCGGGGTGCGAGGAATGAGCTTTGGCAATCACCGGGTTCCCGGCCGCGATCGCCGCCGCGAAATCTCCCCCCGCGACACTGTTGAAGGCGAAGGGAAAATTATTCGGGCCGAAGACGCAGACCGGGCCGAGCGGCGCGAGATGCGAGCGGATGTTGTTGGCCGTGTCAATGGTCGGCATGCTCCACGATCCATCTCGGGCCGCCGCGGCAGCTTGGCGAAGCTGGCCGATCGTCCGAGGCAACTCGACATCGCCCAGTCGCGGAGACTTCGGCAGTCCCGTCTCGCGGTGGGCCATCTCCACCAACTCCTCTCGACGGGATTCCATGCCGGCCGCATACGATTCGAGAAATTGGGCTAGTCGAGCCGCCGGGAGCCGGCGTAATTCACGAGCCGCCTCGACCGCATGTTCCAGGGCCTGATCGCAATCTTCCCAGGAACTGATCGGGTAGACCTCGCCGAGCGACTCGGCTCGCTGTGGGTCTTCCGCCTGAAACTCACCCATCGCGTGGGCTGTCCGCCAATGCCCTCCGATCAACACCGGTTGAACACTCATCTTACTCCTCTTTCATTCTTACTCGACTCGAGGTTCTGCTTGAACCACGGGATTGGTCAGTTCACCGATACCATCGATCGAAATGGTGACCAGATCATCCGGCTCCAAGGTGAAGTCACTATCGGGAACGATTCCCGTCCCCGTCAACAAGAAGGCTCCGTGGGGAAACGAGTTATCGCGACCCAACCAGCCAATCAGGTCCTCAAACGTTCTCGCCATCTCCGCCACGCTGGTCTCTCCGCGAAACACGGCCTTTCCGGCTCGGTCGATCGCCAAGCGAATCCCGATCTCCTTCCGAGGCGGCATCGACTCGACCAGGCTGATGCAGGGGCCGAGCCCACAACACTGGTCATAAACTTTCGCCTGGGGGAGATAAAGAGGATTGTCTCCCTCGATATCGCGAGAACTCATGTCATTCCCGATGGTGAAACCGACCAGTTCCAGACGGGAATTCAACACGAGGGCCAGTTCCGGTTCCGGAACATTCCACTCCGCGTCCGCTCGAATTCGCAGCGGCTGACCAGGTCCCGACACGCGATGGGGCGTTGCCTTGAGGAAGAGTTCGGGACGGGGAGATTGGTAAACGCGGTCGTAACAGGACGCGGCCGCGGCCGACTCTTCCATCCGAGCGGTCTGGCTGCGGCGATACGTGACCCCCGCCGCCCAGACTTCCTGAAGATCAATGGGAGCCAAGAGCCGGACCTGCGACAGGGGGACCTTGGCATCCGGCTTGCGCCGTCTTTCGGCATCTTGACGGGGCGTCTCCGATTCCAAGACGACTTCCAGCATTTTCAGCGGACCCGAAGCGGCCCAGAGCGGAACCACCTCGCCTCCCTGCAATTCGCCGACGGCGATCCCCAATACATCCGATTGAAATTTGACCAATTGCATTGCAAGTCCCTTCTACCGTGGTCGGGGTCCGCCCCGACCTGCCCGCCCTGAGGTTCTGGAGGGCCACGTGGCGTGGCAACCCTCCCCTCCCCGTGAATGTTCTCGCCACAACCGACTCGGCCGCAAACTCACCGCGCCGCGAACTCACCTCACCGCGAACCAACCGGCCCACGAACGACTACATTTTCCCCGCCGACGCGTACTGTTCGGCATAGGCCGCCAAGTCATCGACCCCCCGGCGATGACAAAAATCGCCGAAAGTCTCGTCACCTTGTCGCTCGGACTTGAAGTACGCAAACAAGGGAAGCAATGTCGGCACGATTTCCTCGAGTGGCACGAGATCCTTATAGACGAAATTCAGGCGATCACCGAGCAGCCGGCCACCGACGAGCAAGGTGTAGCGGTTCCGAGCCTTGCCGACCAAGCCGATGTCGCAATTGTACGGTCGAGCACAGCCGTTGGGGCACCCCGTCATGCGGACGGTGAATTTTTCCTGGGAAAGTCCCAAGCGAGCCAGTTCGACCTCCATCTGGTCGATGACCCCCGGCAAGACCCGTTCACTCTCGGTAATGGACAATCCACAGGTCGGCCAAGCAACGCAAGCCATCGACCAGCGCCGCGCTTCGGAGATTTCCTCGGAACGTGTCACGCCATGCTTTCGCAGTATCTGCTCCAGCTCCCCCTTGGCCCCCTCTTCAACGTCCGTGAATAGGATGCTTTGGTGGGATGTGAGCCGAATCCCGGGACGGAGCGTGCGGCAGATCTCGCGAAATGCCGACTTCATCTGCCGCCGGTCGTCGTCCAGGATGCGTCCATTCTCGACATTCAACCCGTAGAACCACCGTCCATCGCCCTGCTCGTCCCATCCCAAGTGATCGTTGAACCCGTGCACGTCATCCGGCTGCGGGTCGGGGAGCGGACCACCGTAATACTCCTCCACCTTGGCCTTGAACTTCTCCAAGCCCCAACGATGCAGGAGGTACTTCAATCGAGCCTGCTTGCGGTCCTCG
>JBJHCD010000287.1:4603-5597 GCA_050485845.1 Pirellulaceae bacterium
CCTCGCGGTTGCCAAAATCACGTTGGACCTTGACCACGGCCGTGACGACATCCACCGTCTGCTCGACCGTGGCGAACGTCAGGCGGCGAGCCAGCGCGGGGAACGTTTTCTTGGCGGCCGGAGTCACTCCCTGCCCCCCACCGACCAGCACGTTGTAGCCAACAATCCGACCATCGCGAATGACCGCCAACAATCCGAGATCGTTCGTATAGATGTCCACGCAATTGTCGAACGGGTAACCAATGGCGATCTTGAACTTGCGCGGCAAATATTGCCGCAGGTAAATCGGCTCCACCTCCTCCGGACTCTTTTCCGAAGTGTCGAACCCTCCCCCAACCAGTTCCTTGTTGCCGCTCGACACATCCGTCAACCACAACTCGTGATAGGCCGGCGTGCGAGGGGCCAGATGAGCCGCCAGGGTGTCCGCCATTTCCTGAGTCTGCTGGTAAATCGGATTGGCGTAGGGAGCCGGGCAGCACATGACATTGCGGTTCACGTCGCCACAGGCGCCGAGGGTGCTGAGCTGAATCTGGTTGATGCGATGGATCGTGGGCCACAAGTTCTTCTTGACGACGCCATGAAGCTGCAGGCCCTGCCGAGTCGTGATGCGGAGGGTGGCGTTCCCCAACTCGTCACAAAGATCCAACTCGCCCAACAACTGGTCACTGGTCAACTTTCCACCAGGAATCTTCGTCCGGACCATGAAGATATGGGTACGCCCCTCGGCGCTCCGCTGGTCCCGATCATCCTGCTGGTAGGTCCCGTGAAACTTCAGCAAGCCGGCGTTCGCACTCTGAAAGGTGGGCTCGTCGGATTGAAGATCCGCTTGGATCGTCCCTCGAAGGTATTGGCTGTCGACCTTCGTCTGTTCGGCTTTCGGCAATTTTTCCGTGTTGGACATAATTTAATTTCTCGCCCATTCGGCATCCCATCACGAACGCCGACTAAAAACCAATTCCGATACAACTCGTCCGCCACGCCACGAAAGGGAGGA
>JBJHCD010000287.1:5607-7080 GCA_050485845.1 Pirellulaceae bacterium
ACGGATCCACTCTCCCCCATGCACCGGAAACGCGCCGCCCTCCGTCTCCCTGCAATTCCTCCGGAGCGGACTCCCTTGCGAGACACAGCCTCCGAAGCAGACTGTCTCTGGACCAGACTGTCTCTGGACCAGACTGTCTCCGGACCACAACCGGTCAAACATCAGTAAGATGATCACCATTATATGGATCTTCCTCCTGTCCCAAGTATATCGCTCGGGGCGGAAATGCGAAATGGAGGCTTGCGACTCGGGCCTGACATCCCTTTCCCCTTCATTTTCCGAATTAGCTCCGGAATCGGCCAATTCTCCTTGGCGCGAGTCGGCTCCCGCTGTTCGATCCATCTAGGATCGTAGGTTCTCGAGGACAGCAGTCTTCGCGGTTCAACGATCTTTGCAAGGACCTACGATGGAAGCGAGGTACGGGAAATGGCATCGGAACGAGTGATCACGCGTTTTCCCTTGGGGCAGATCCTGATGACCCCGGGGGCGATGGAAGCCCTTTCCGCCTCCGACATTCGCTCCGGACTGGCCAGGCATGGCCGGCAGGATTGGGGGGATGTCGGGATGGAGGATTGGCGAGCCAACGACCAGGCGGTGGAACAGAGTCTGCGAATCCTGTCGGTGTACCATTCCAGCGAGGGCACCAAGTATTGGATAATCACGGAAGCGGATCGTTCGGCCACCACCTTGCTGTTGCCGGACGAGTACTAAGTTCCTTTCCGATTCTGAAGTGATGCGAGGTCGTTCGTGGCGAAGTTTGATCTGGTGATCTGTGACATTGACGGGTGCCTGTCACCCGAGGCCGCCATTCCGATGAACGTGGCCGGGTTGACGGAACTGGCCCACTACAACCGGGTGGCGATGGCAACGGCCGAGCAAGCTCGAGTGACACTCTGCAGCGGCCGTCCGCTTCCGTTCGTCGAGGCCTTGTGCCGTTTCCTGCAGAATGACCGAGTTCCTTGCATCGCCGAGAATGGGACGTGGCTCTACCATCCCGGGTCCAACATCTACGAGATGGATCCGGACATTTCGGATGAGCATTTGGAGATCGTGCACGAGGCTTCCCGTTGGGTACGGCACCACTTCGGTCCGCATGGTGTAACCCTGCAGCCCGGCAAGGCGGCCGCAGTCACGTTGTACCATCCCGATCCCGAATTCCTCCGCTCGATCTGTCCGGAGGTCCGGGAGCATTTCGAGCGGATGGGCTGGCCGTTTCGGACCAGCATGACGTGGCTGTACATCAATTGTGATCTGCAGCATGTCAGCAAGGCGTCGGGGATCCGCCGTCTCTCGGCGGTCACCAGGATTCCTCGAGAGCGCCTGATGGCCATTGGAGATACCACGAGTGATCTGGTCATGCGAGATCACGTCGCCTTTTTCGCCTGCCCCGCCAACGCCAGCCCGGAAGTACGGGAAGCGGCCGACTATGTCGCCGAGAAAAGCGAAATCGAGGGAGTGCTCGAGATTCTCCAG
>JBJHCD010000288.1:0-7077 GCA_050485845.1 Pirellulaceae bacterium
CACTATCCTACACAATCGCCCGTCAACGAACAAAGGAAGCCCGCCGACGCGGGGGGGCTTATAGGGTCCGAGCGAGTGCGCCGCCATCCACCAGCAGCACCGTACCGGTGATGTAGCTGCCGGCTTCGCTGGCAAGGAGAATTGCCGGGCCGATCAGCTCATTCGGCTCTCCCCACCGACCGAGGGCCGTCCGGTCGGAGAAGTGCTGTTTCTGAGCGTCATTCAGCAGACTCATCGGCAACTCGGTCAAGAACGGCCCCGGAGCGATGCAGTTCACCGTGATGTTGTCGGGGCCCAAGTCGATGGCGCTGGCCCGAGTCATCCCGATCAGGGCGGACTTGGTCGCGCAGTAGCCGTTCCGCGCCTCTTTGCCCCCCAGTCCCAGCACCGAGGAAACATGGATGATGCGTCCCCAACGACGCTCCTTCATCCGGGGAACGAGCGCTCGAGTCAGCCGCATGCAGCTCGTCAGATTCAACTCGAGAATCTGATCCCACTTGTCGTCCGATACGCGATCAATCGGTTCGGGGATATTGGAACCGGCATTGTTCACCAAGATATCGACGGCGCCGAACGATTCGAGTGCATCTTGGGCCAATTGATCGACGGCCGGCCGCTGAGTCATGTCGACAACTCGCCATTCCACTCGTCGCTCCAGCCCCTCGCCGATTTCGGCCGCGGCCTGCTTCAGTTCGTCCTCGTGCCGACTGGTAATCAGCACGTCGGCGCCGGCTTGGGCGAATCCTCGAGCCATCGATTTTCCCAAGCCTCGGCTTCCTCCCGTGATCAACGCCACTTTTCCGCTCAAGTCAAACAAAGGGTGCGTCATGATTTCCTTTTCGAAATACTTGAAATACTTCTTGATGGATTCGTTAGTTGGATTCGTAAGATGGTTTGGTTCGATGGACTGGTTCAATAAATGAGTTGGGGCGGGCGGATCCGTTGGACCAGGCGGAATGGGAATGCGGAATGGGAATGTTGAGCGATCGCGGTTAATTCGGCTTCGCGTTTTGGACCAATTGTCCGCAGGCGGCGGCGATGTCCGACCCGCGCGAATAGCGGATCGTGGTCAGCAACCCGCGTCGGCGAAGCTGGTTGGCAAAAGCGTCCCGTCGTGCCCGAGGCGTGGCCCGCAAGGAATCAGGTGACAATAAATAGTCATTTTCGGTTGGAGAGACGTTGAGCTGAGGAAGGATGGGGAGGGCCGAACTGTCCGGCGGGTCTCGAGGCTCGGCGAACCGACGCGGGCCAAGGCCCTTCGCCAAGCTGCCGCTTCCATCGAGTGGAGTCGGTCCCCGAGGGGCCCCAGAACTGGAGATGGCATTGTAAGGGATCAAGTTGACGTGGACATGCAGGCCCTGGACGAAATCCGCCAATCGTTCCGCGTCGTCGGCCGAGTCATTGATGCCGTCCAGCATCAGATACTCAATCATCAAAGGAGCACGCTGGAAACGATGTACTTCGAACAGTGTCTCGCGCAATTGCTCGAGAGGATAGCGTCGAGCCACGGGTATCAGTTGCTCGCGCAATGATTGTCGGCAACTATGCAGGCTCAAGGCCAAACCGGTGATCGGGAATTTCCGAGCAAACCGGATCATCGGCTCGGGAATTCCCACCGTGGAAACAAGAATGCGACGAGGAGAGAGGCCGAACCAAGCTGGATCCTGCAATTTCTCAATAACCGACGACAGGGCCGACTCGTTGTGAAACGGCTCTCCCATCCCCATGAACACCACGTTGCGAACCCGTCGGCCTCCGGCTCGCAGCAGCTGATTGGCCTGATAGACTTGATCCAGCATCTCCGCTTCACGAAGGTTACGCATTAAGCCCATCTGGCCGGTGGCACAAAATCGGCACCCCGCCGCGCAGCCCACCTGGCTGGATACACAAAGGCTGATTCGGCCCACCGAGTTGCGCATGACCACCGCTTCGAATAGACGTTGGTCGCTGGTGCGGAAGAGCAATTTCGTGGCACCGTCCTGCTCGGAGTCCACGCGTTCCACGATATCGCCGGCGTGAAACGCAAATGTCCGCTCCACCTTCTCGCGATAGGCGGCCGGGAGCGAGGCGACTAGCTGCCGAGGATCTCGGGATTCGGCATACATCAAGTACCGCAGTTTCTTCAGCGGGTACGGGTCCCACCGCTGCTGCCGAAAGAACCGCTCCACGCTCACCGCGTCATGAATGCTGGACCCCTGTTTCGCGAGGCCTCGTGTACCCAAAGCATGTTCGCCCGAAGCATGTTTGCCGGGACCATGCGTGGCGTGGCCGTTGTCACCGGGACCATGTTGACCGGGACCAACCAGGCCTAGATCGGGACTGCCGGGGCCGTGTCTTCCGGAATCGTGACTGCCGGAATCGGGTGTGGGGTCAGCGACCGCGGGATCCGACGGGGCCGAGGTCAATCGAGCGGACATCACTTTGGATTTTCTTGGATTTGGGCCAGACGCGAAGTTCCTTCACTTCATGAACTCCGTTCGTCTCCGGCGTTTTCACGACGGCATATTCTCGACCATTCCCCTGCAGGATCAAGAGATCCTTCGAGTCATCATAGGATAGTCGATATCCCGAGGCCTGAAAACGCTCTCCCCGCACCTCGACATTTCCGACGGCTTGAATCTCATAATGAGTTTGGGCTCTCGCGCCGGCGGACCGCATTTCGGTGAGCCGCAAACGGTCGCTGCGCATTTCGATGCCCCCCTCGGCCAGCGCGCCGCGCAGTGGATCGATACGATCATGCCAGTCGTCCACCGGACCGTAGGTGGTCAGGACATGCTCGAACAATTCAACTTCTCGAGTGTTCAAGTTCCCCACCATGGCTCGCTGAAAACCGACGCGAACATGAGCTAGTCCCCCTTCCTTTTGTGGAGGGCCCGCTGGAAGGGCCGAACCTGGTGCCGAATTCCCACTCACCCGAACCGAACTCAGCCAGCCCGGACCATCCGCTTCCAAGCGGCCTCGAATCGGATCGACTCGAAGGTGCGTCACTTCCACCTCTTCCCAACTCGCCGGCTGACCATCCGGTTGTCGAGTCTGATTTTCCATCAGGACTTGTCCGGGGAATCGAAGGATCCGGATGCCGATCTCGGAGTCCTCATTGGATTCGGGCTGCGAGAAGCTGACACGTCGAGTCAACTCGACCTGCAGTTCACTGCCACGAATTCCGAACTGCGATGTCTCTCCCCCCTTACCGGTTTGCTCTCCATGGACATGGACGCCCTCGAGAAAAGAGGCCAGGAGCCCGTCGAACTGCATGCGCCCTTTCCAGTCGATGGTCAGTGGGGGAGCCGAACCGGCGGGATGGGACGAATCAGCGGAGGAAGCGTCTTGCCGTCGTTGTCCGGTGCCGGTCTGACCGGGTGCCGCCAGACTCGATCCAGCATGACTCGATCCAGCGTGACTTGAGCTAGCTTGGTTGGGGACCGTCGAGGGAGTCAGCATCTGGCCCGGGCCGGGGATCCACAGGAGATTCGTCCCTTGCCGGCAAAAGATCTGACTTCCACGGAGGATGAGGCCTTCCGCTCCAGCTTCGGCCGGCTTGCCGCGGACTTCAATAAAGGCATCGCCCGCTCCGAATTCGCTGACTTGAAGTAATTCCCCCGCGATCCGTAGCGGTGGCGTGTCGGGTTTTTCGGAAGGGCGAGTGATCTCGACAGTCCCCGCCACGGTCAGGTCGGTCAACTGGGGACTTTCTCCCAGCACGACTCGAGCCTCCACGCGCTCCCCTGTGAAGTGGAGTGGGATATCGGGGGATTTTGAGACCTCGGAGGTTTCTGAGGTTTCGTAGTCCTTGGAAGGCTCGGACGTGGTTTCCGGTTCCCTCTGCCACGGCGCTGGGGGTCCTGAACGGCTGGAGAAGCGGCTGGTGTGAGGTTGACCTTGTTCGAGGTGCGGCGGGGCCGAGTTGGCTAGGGGAGGGAGTGAAGGAGAAGCCGGGACTCGATAGATGGCAGGGGAGAGATTGGGTGGAGCGGGCTGAGCGGCCGCGCGAGGTTGAGCTTCGAGGGCCATGACCGGTTCCCCTTCCGGCTCGACAAACCAGACCTTCAGTTCCCGCGACGCCTGACCCCGAATCTGTTCGGTTTGGAGACGGACATCATCGATGGCGACCAATCGATCGGGCTTTAAGGAAAAGAGGCCTTCGGTGACCTCACGGGAGCCGGCATCCTTGGGAGGCTCCTCCTTCGGTTTCGGACGAATCGGCCCACTGCCAGTTTCCTGTCGCGCTAATGGGGTCGGCATGGCGGCGAACGAGGAGGAGTCTTCCGAGTCGGCGGGTGTTTCCTCGGGAGGAGGGGGCTCGAATAGGAACATGTGAAGTTGCTTGGCCCCCAGGCTTCCCATTCCCTGCAGTTCGATTTCCGGCTTGCCGTAGAGCGAAAGGACCTGCCGGTCCTCCAGGGGACGCAGACGCAGAGTTTCCTGCCAGGTTGCCAGAAACCGCCGAGGGTCCTGGTCGCTGATCTGTCCCTCAAAGCGGCCAGGACCATCCGCCTCCACTTGGCCCAGTCTCTTGGGGTCGTCGGGATGAAAGCGATATTCGATCCGCGGTCCCCTGACAGTGCGATTTCCCAGTCGAATCCGAGCGTCGGAGGATCCTTCCAGGACCAATCGTTGTTCGACAAAAAACATCTCCACCTGCTCGGCTTGGGCAAACGCTTGCTGGGTCGGCGCGTCCAGCGTTACAGGGGCTCCTTGAGCGAGCACGCGGGATAAGCCGAGCCTGGATGACGACTCCGGCTTCGGCGGGTATTGCTTGGCTGGAGAGCCCCCCCTGGATTCCTCTTTCGTATCGGCCTGGTCTGCCTGATTGTTCGTGGAGGCGAAGTGCAGTTCCAGGAGTTCACAACGGACCGAGTCGGTGATGCCGCCGGGATACCGCTGCAACATCCGCACATCTTCCGAGAGGGAAGCGATCGATTGACGAAAGTCGAAACGAAACAGGCCGCGGCAACGGACTTCAATGGGGACTTGCCGTTGCCTTTCGTCCTCACGCCCCCGCGACGTGGCTGATGGGCTGCCAGGGACGGCCGACCCGGAAAGCCCGCCATCACCAGGAGAGATCAGGATCTTGTCGATCTGCATCAGTTCCAGCGACTGAACTCCGGCGGCAACGCCCGCGGGTTGCATCGGAGAGGAGGATTCGGCGGGACCATGGGAGTCGCCGGAATCCAAGGTGATTTGCAAATCCCGTCCGCGGCCCCAGTGCGGCCCATAGCGGAACTCAACATCATTCGGCGTCCAGATCCGTTGCCGATCGATCTTCACGTTGCGAGTGGTCACGAACAATTCGTCGTCATGATCGGGGCTGGTCGCCGGTCGGCGTATGATGATTTGGCCCAGGAGCCGAGCACCGACCGGCTTGCCGAAATCAGCTCGAGCCAGATTGATCGGACGGTCGGACTGGAGGACCGCCCCCTGGGGGGCTTGAATCAAGATGGGGAGCGCGTTGGGGCCCGACCCGCTGTCGTTGGTGTAGTAGACCAGCGTGACCGGCTTTAGCTCCATCGTCCCGTCTGGCTGGGGCAGGTAATCTCGAAACAGGAGGGCTCCATGTTCGGTTTCGAGCACTTTCGCGTTCTGCCGCTCCCACGCATCCTCGGCAAACAGCCGTTCAAACGCTTTGCTCCGCGAGGTGTGGTCGAGCGGATTGGCGAGGAATTCCCGGGGCTTCTTCCGTACCACGGTTGGTTCGAGCAGCGGTACCATCACCGCAGCGTAGGCCCAATAGACCATGACCGTCGCAAGAAAGCAGTAGATGGAACGCAGCAGACGTCGCGTCACGGGAACCTTCAGCTCACGAATGAGTGTACTTTTGAATCAAGTCATCCCACTGCACCTTGTTTCGCAGCAGCATCTCAATGACTTCGCGAACAGCACCGGCGCCGCCGGGTAGTCGAGTGGTGTAGTGGGCCGCTTCGCGAACTTCCTTCGCGGCGTCGGCGACAGCCACCCCCAATCCCACCCATTTGATCACGGGGAGGTCGGGGAGATCGTCGCCGATGAAGCAGACCTGTGCGGGTGTCAGCCCGCATTCTTCGATCACCTCTCGGGCCTTCTCCAGCTTGTCCTCAAAACCCTGCCGAACGATCTCCACGCCCAACTCGGCGGCACGGACCTTGACGATATGGGAGTTCCTGGCGGTTAGTATTCCGAACCGGTAGCCGGCCCGCTGCCAGAGATGGATCCCCAGACCGTCTCGTACATGAAACTTCTTGGCCTCAATTCCCTGGTTATCGAAAATAATCCCTCCGTCCGTCAGTACGCCATCGACGTCTGAAAGGATCAACTTTATCTCGCGGCTGACCAGGTCCAACTTCATAACTGTCCTGCTAGTAAAACTTTACGACTCCATAGGGTCCGGGAATCGAATGGTCCAGGGAGAAGCGAACGACTCCTCCTCGGTCGTGGATTGCATCGGAAGGGCGACACCTCGCCCCAGAAGATCCGTGACGTCGATCATTCCTCGTGGGAACCGATCCTGGTCCACGACCGGCAACTCACTGATCCGAAATTCTTCCAGAATTCCCAAGGCCACCTCCAATCCTTCCCCCAGGGAGACCAGTTTGGGATCTCGAGTCATCACGCGATGGATCGGTTGATCGAACTGCTGGTCCTGGCTGTGGGCAACAAGTCTCGCCAGATCGCTATCGGTGAAGATTCCCGACAGCTTTCCGTCTTGGCCCGTGAGCATGATGGCACCGGTTCGCCTTCCAGGGCGACTTTGCTCGAGAACCTGTCGCAATGTGGCATGCTCGACCGCCACTCGGCAATCCGCCAAGGGGCGCATCACCTCTTCAACTCGAGTTAGCTTGCGTCCCAGACTCCCGCCCGGATGAAAGCGAACGAAGTCTTGGGGCTGAAAGCCTCGCTGATGACTGACCGTCAGGGCCAGCGCGTCGCCGATGGCCAACATGGCCGTGGTGCTGGTGCTGGGGGCCAAGCCCCAATCGCATGCCTCCTCCAGCGGTCCCAAGTCGATGACGACTTGAGCGGCTTCTCCGAGTCGGCTTCGCGGTGCCCCAGTGATGGCGATCAGCGCCACGCCTGCTTGCTGAAGGCTGGGAAGAATCCGAG
>JBJHCD010000289.1:0-7069 GCA_050485845.1 Pirellulaceae bacterium
CTGTCCAGCTCAATATCCCTGCAAGTCCACCCACGCCATCACTTGCCCCGCGGCTCGTCGGGAGTCACCCCCCTTTCGACAAGGCATGTTCCGCCATCACGCCACGCCAACAAAAAAGCCGTCGGCTGGCGAACTACGCAATGAGTCCTGCCGACGGCAAGTCAGTTGCCGCAAAGACAAACCGCCCACCTGCCAGTGGGCCCAGCTTGTCCTGATCCGCCGATTACTACCTAGGACGACGTCGACATTGGTTCGTCATCTCCCCCGTCTCGCCGAGTCAACCGACTCAGCCTTGGGTCATTTTGGGTAGGTGCTGCGAAACGATACCGCGACAGGCACTTGCCGCTTCTTATAAGTTGGCCAGGATAGCGTTGCCAACGGAGTATGTCAAGCTACCTCTTTCCTACCCGAAGGGAGGAAAGGGCTTTACTTCCTAGCAGGAATTTACCAGGAAAACCGCCTAGGAGGCTCGCCGAATAATCAAGGCATTTGCTTGACCTTGGGGAGTCAGGCTGAGGTTCATGACGGAGTCTCCGGGGGAGACATCCGCCGATCGGCAAAGCTCCAATTGGAAGTCGGGATCCGGGTTCTCGCAATTGAGAACCGGGGGAAGTTGCTGGTGCTGGAAGGCAAGCAGACTGACAATCAACTCGAGCACCCCGCCGCCGGCACCCGGATTCCCGAAATAGCTCTTGGCGGCCGTGACCGGAACCTCAGCCCCACCAAAGACCTCGCCAATCGCCTCCGCCTCCGCTCGATCCCCCTGAATGGTGGAGATCCCATGGGCGTGAACGTGTCCAATTGCGGAGGGTTTCAGGTCGGCGGTGACCAAGGCTCGCCGCATCGCGTTCACCAGGGCCTTGGCGCCATCCCCTCGCCCCCCCCGATCGGCGACCGTCGAGGCGCCATAGCCGATAACCTCTCCCAAGATCCTCGCACCGCGATTCATGGCATGTTCATATCGCTCCACGAGGATCGCCGCGGCCCCCTCGCCCAGCACCATTCCGGCGCGGTCCCGATCAAACGGACGGCTCTGCTGTTCGGCCGGAAGCGTGGCATTTTGGCAGACCTCCTCCTGCATCACCACGTGGACCGTCCGCAAGGGGTGAACTCGAGTCCCGGTGGCCCCGGCGACCAGGGAGTCGGCCAGGCCTCGCTGGATGATGTAAAAGGCTTCGGCAATCGCCAAATTCCCCGAGGTCTCACGAAGTGTGACCGAGTTATTCGGGCCGCGAAGGTCGTTGAAGATGGCAATGTGACTGGCGGGCATGTTCGGGAGGTACTTGAGCAGCCAAAGAGGATCGATCTTGCTCATCCCGTCCTTCGCCCAACGAGAGAATTCGAATTCCCCCTCGCCATTCAGACAATGCCGAACCCCCAAAATAAACTCCTCGGGCACGGTCATCAGGTAATCCGACCCATACGAGACCCCAGTTCGTTCCGGGTCCCGCTTGTCGACGGTCAAATCCGCGTCGGCGATGGCCCGCTGGGCGGCCGCCACCCCCATTTGAATTTCGCGGCACATCACCTTGAGTCCCTTCTTCACGCTCCGGACCGTTTGTTTGTCCAGCGTGCCGAAGTCCTCAATCGCGCCGGTAAAATCCCACGCCTCGGCCCCCACCGAAACGGGAAGACAATCGTTGGGGAGACTGCGGAGCGGGCGAACTCCACTACGCCCCGCGGAGATGGCAGACCAAAGATCGGCGGGGGAGTTGCCCAAGGGGCTGATCAGCCCCATTCCGGTAATGACAACACGTGGTTCAGTGCGAGCCATAACGATCCGACTTGCGTAGGCAGGTGAGAGTTCGGTCAACGGTCACGACGGTCTGGCCCCGGTGCCACGATCAAGAGACACGGGGCTTGATGATTTGGAGATGATTTGAAGAACGGATGGACGGGTTGGCTGCTTGACGGGCTGGCGGTTCGGTAGATCGGCGGTTCGGCGGCTTGCCCAAGGATCAGTCGGAATGACGTGCGGGGAACACAAGAGAGAGAGGCCAACTTCACCCACGGCCCTCGGGGCGACATTCTACTCGATGACCAGCGGAAAAGGGAGACGCCCCCATGTGACTCTCCCAGCTCACCCCTTCGACTTATCCGACCCAATCGCTTAACTTGGACG
Source organism: Pirellulaceae bacterium (assembly GCA_050485845.1). Lineage (GTDB taxonomy): Bacteria > Planctomycetota > Planctomycetia > Pirellulales > Pirellulaceae > JBJHCD01. Next base: position 2,123 of record JBJHCD010000289.1, read on the forward strand.
ACGTCCTTTCGTGATTTTCCAATGGCCGAAACAGGGCGGCTCAATACCGTCCACGAAAATTCATTGACCCTTCGCGAGCTGTCCGGGGTTCACCACCCACCGACTCCGGCACCTTTCCCTTACTGTCCAGAAACAGCAGCGCGTCGGCTCGAGGAGCCCCTGGGGCCAGCGGATTGCGAATTCCCAAGGGAAGGCTCCTTTCACCTCCCGGAGCCGCCACGACGCCACAGCTCAGAAGCAATACTTCATCGGACGGCCAGCGAAATCGCTCGTGAAGTCGCCAGCTTACCAACTGGGGAACTTCAATCTGCTGTCGTTGCGATTGCCCCGTCGGCCCGGGAAGATCGATCATGATCGGCACGAACCGCTCCACTTGGTCGATCTGACACTGAATCACCACGTCCATGCTCCGCCCATCCCGAGACAACAACGGGTGCAGTAGCAGGGAGTACCCCTCCTCGACGCTCCCAGGTTCAATTTCGTAACCGAGCCAGCCGTTTTCGCGCATTCGCAGGGAACGGACGTAGGTTCGAGGCTGGCGACGGCTGAGCGTTTGCGACTGGCCATTGCGAATCACCAGGCTGGGGGAACTGTATTCGGTGAAGTCCGTCCGCTTGCGAAGCTGAGCCAGCAAGGTCGCGGCATTCTCCTTCGACACGAGCCAAGCGTCCACGCCGGCGGCCTGTACGGGAACCGGACGCAGCACCGGTAGTGCCTTGGCTCGCCAATTCGGACTGCCAATGGTCACCACGCGAACCCCCATCCCATACCGGTCGCTCTGGCGATCGGTCATTCGATCGACGATCCCCTTCACTCGTTCCTGGACCGCCGGCACATGATAGACCTTCAACTTGTCCCGCGACGCGCTGAGTACGCCCAAAGGCTCGCTAAACCAGATTTCCGTCCCGGTCTCCCGGAGAATCCAATCGACCACCGCCTGCTCGGGTTTCTCCACTCCCGTCACGCGACTCGTGTAAGGGGCAATGTCATACTCCACCCACTTCTGCCCCTCGTCCTGCGGCAAAACCGGAGAGGACTCGGCACGTCCCACGTTCCCCCAAAAACCGATCACCACCAGCCAGAGTGCCGATACCCCGAGCCGTCGAGCCCCGTGGATTCGAGCCCCGAGCTTTCGAGCACGGACGGCTTGGTAACCTGGCTCCCTGACGAGGACCCTACTGATTTGACGAGCTGGCCGCATCGCTCCACTCCCTTGTTCCATCTCGCTGGGGGGGTTGGCCGGGCCGACTTCCGTGCCGACTTCCGGGCCGTGAACCACCGGACCGTGTCCGGCAATGTTCCCCAAAAATTCTCCTCGGCGGGATTCACGGTCCCCACGATCGTCGCGGGGACCGACTGGATGAGCGAGCCCATGCATGGGCCTTCACGGGAAGACGAAGCCCGCCCAAGAAGTCTCGACGCCGAACGCGGGGGCGGAAGTATAGAAACACGGGGCAATTCGAGCAATGCCGATTCGGAGGAGTTCGCCGACACCGCCGACACGGAGTGCACATGGCCCGAAAGAACTCAACTTCGGGGAGCCAGCTCAGCCCGGCAGCTCCGAGTGCCGAAGCAAAGGCCCCAGTGGCCTAGAGCGATGCCGAACCGATCCGAGTCCTCGCGCGCGCGGCGCGTCAGGACCGCGGCTCCCCATCTTCCTGATACCGGCCCACCACGACACAGGCATTGTGTCCCCCGAAGCCGAAACTATTGCTCATCGCGTAGTTCACCTGACGATCGCGCGCCACATTGGGAGTGTAGTCCAAGTCGCAATCAGGGTCGGGATTTTGCAGATTAATTGTCGGCGCGATTCGCTGATCTTGGACCGTCTTCGCGCAAACCACCAGTTCGATGCCGCCACTGGCTCCCAGCGAGTGCCCGAGCTGACTTTTGGTGCTGGAGATGCTCATCTCGTATGCGTGCGGGCCGAACACGCTCTTGATCGCCTGGGTCTCCGCCTTGTCGCCGAGCGGCGTGCTCGTCCCATGAGCGTTCACATAGTCGATGTTTTCGGGTGCCAACCCTCCGTCATTCAGCGCGTTGGCCATGGCTCGAGCAGCCCCGAAGCCATGCTCATCCGGCTGAGTGATATGGCCGGCATCGCCACTGGCGCCGAATCCGATCAGTTCGCAGTAAATCCGAGCGTTGCGAGCCTTGGCGTGTTCCAGCTCCTCCAGGACCAGGATTCCCGCCCCCTCGCTCAACACAAACCCATCCCGCTCGGCATCGAAAGGCCGGCTGGCTCCGGGTGGATCGTCATTCCTTTCGGAAAGAGCCTTCATGTTCTGAAACCCACTGATCCCCATGGGGGTCATGGCGGCTTCGGTTCCTCCGGTCATCATCACATCGGCGTCGCCGTGCTGAATTGACTTGAAGGCATCGCCGATGGCATTGGTGGCACTCGCGCAGGCCGTCGCCACCGTGTAATTCGGCCCCCGGAGCCCATAGCGGATGGAGAGATTCCCCCCCGCCGCGTTCAACATCAACTTCGGAATGGTCAGCGCCGAGACGCGATCCGGGCCTTTCCTCAAGAGCCGTTCGACCTGCAATTCGATTTCCGAAAGCCCGCCGATTCCCGACCCCAAGATCACGCCGCACCGAAAGGAGTCCTCTTGCGAGAAGTCAAGTCCCGAGTCCTGGATGGCATGGGTACCGGCCACCAGGGCGAACTGAGTGAAGCGATCGAGCCGTTTGAGTTCTTTTCGATCAATGAATTCACCGGGGTCCCAATCGTAGACATCCCCTCCAAATGTGACTTTGAAAGGGGAGGGGTCCACGATCCGGATCGGATGAATTCCACTCTCGCCCGCCAGTAGCTTCCGCCACAATTCCGAGACGTCGCAACTCAACGAAGTTACAACTCCCAGACCGGTAATGACAACTCGACGCCTCATTCGTTTACTCAAGACTCGGCTCAGGAGGACTGCTGAACTTTCTGAATGAAATCGATCGCCTGACCGACCGTTTGAATATTCTCGGCCGCGTCGTCCGGGATATCGATATCGAATTCCTCTTCCAGCTCCATGACCAGTTCCACCTGATCCAAGGAGTCGGCTCCCAGGTCGTTCACGAAGGAAGTCTCTGGTGAGATTTTTTCTTTATCCACGCCGAGCTGCTCTGACACAATACTGACTACTCGTTCTTCGATGGACGCCACCGTCAACGTCTCCTCATGTGAAAGTCGATGGGAAAAGTAAGTTACCTAGGGGGAGGTGCAGGCCTTCCTGCCTTCCATCTCGTCGGCCCTCCCCCAATCATCGGGGATCAAGTCCAGCTGGATCACCAACTTATCCGCGAGATCTGTCTGCTCTGTCGTGCCCTGGCTCGCCCGCGAGCCAATGTGCCCTCTGGACGCACCTGCCTCGAGTCGGAGAGACTTCTCGAGGCGAGAACCCTGGAAGCCTCAACAAGATAGAGGATATTCACAAGACGGGTCAAGCTCCTATCCCGTCATCCCTCCATCGACCGTGAGCACCTGTCCGGTGACGTAAGAAGCCGCTGGGCTGGCCAAGTAGAGCACCGCGAGGGCGACGTCTTCCGCCGTCCCCAAACGTTTGGCCGGTATCCGTTTCTTGGCTTCCACCAACACCGCGTCTCCCAACACCCGCGTCATATCACTTTCAATAAAGCCCGGGGCCACGGCATTGATCGTCACCTTTCGCCCCGCCAATTCCCGGCTCAAACTTCGCGTGAAACCAATCAACCCCGCCTTGGAGGCCGAGTAATTCGTCTGCCCCGCGTTTCCAATCAACCCGGAAACACTGGACATATTAATAATCCTCCCGTATCGCTGCCGCATCATATAGCGAGATGCGGCTCGCGTGAAGAGAAATGTTCCCCGCAAATTGGTCTCGATCACCGAATCCCACTCTTCATCCGTCATGCGGGGCAGCAACGTATCCCGAGTCACCCCGGCATTGTTCACCAGGATGTCCAAACGCTCCCAGGTTTCGACCACCTGATCGACCGTCTTCTCGACACTTTCCCGGTCCTTCACGTCGCAGGCGAGCGCCAAGGCGGTTCCTCCCACCCCCGTGATCTCTTCCACGGTTTCCGCCAGCTTGTCGGCATTGCGAGCCACGCAGGCCACCTTGGCACCATTCCGAGCCAACTCGACCGCGATGGCTCGGCCCAATCCTTGCGATGCCCCCGTGACCAGGGCCGTCTGATTCGTCAAGTCGGCCACCAAGGGCCGGGAAGGAGCATCAGCCATCGATTCCCTACTTTCTGGATATTCTTGTAACCTTCTGGAGTTTTCTCGAGTCTGTATTGTAATTCTCTCGAATTCTCGAGAGTTCTCTTGAACTTTCCAGAGTTTTCTCGAGTTTTCCGAAACTCGATCCGCTCGGACCGAAGTCAACGGAAGCGGTCTCTCCCCTTCGAGGACTCCCATGACCTCGTTACGAAACCACGACACGTTCCCCACCGAGTTGCTTCTCGGCCCAGGAACCTCTTTAGCACGCCACGTTCTCGCACACGAGTTTCCGCTGAATCCGTTTCAACAACCCCGCGAGAACTCGCCCCGGTCCGACCTCGTAAAAGTGCCCAAACCCCTCTTCAATAAGACGTCGCATCGATTGTTCCCAGAGCACCGGAGCGACCACCTGCCTGGTCAGCAACTCGCGAATCTCATCCGGATCCGAGTGGGGCGCCGCATCGACATTCGAATAGACGGGAATCTTGGGGGGGGAGATCTTCACCTCTGCGAGGCTCGCCCGCAACTTCTCCACGGCGCTGGCCATCAGCGGAGTATGAAACGCGCCGGCCACGCTCAGCGGGATCGTTCGCATCGCCCCAGCCTCCTCGGCTCGCCGAGCGATCCGTTCACAAGCCGCCCGATCCCCCGAGACCACCGTGTTCCCCGGGCAGAGGAGATTGGCAATCTGAAGCACCTCCCCCTCCTGCCGGGATGACTCACATAAACCCTCAATTTGAGCTGGGTCGAGC
>JBJHCD010000290.1:0-7056 GCA_050485845.1 Pirellulaceae bacterium
GACTTCCACGTGAGGCAGGTTGTCTCCGGCGGTCAGTGTGGGCGTCTTTTTCTCGATGAATCGGCCGTTCCGGTCATACGCATACAGTTCGTACTCGACCGAGTCACCTGGTCGCAAGCTGACATCATTGGGTACCAAGTGCAGCAGCGCCACCTCTTGCTCGACTTCCGGTTCCTCCGGCATGGGTGGAATCGGATCGGAGGCGACTTCATGCCCTTCCCGCCCGATGCAGATCGTGCGATCTCGAGTGACAAAGTAGATCCGTCCGTTCGAGATGGCGGGGGAAGCGTAGATTTCGTCGGTGGCATTGCCTCGGGGAGAGAAGAGTTCGATGTGCGACAGGCTCTCGCACTTCTCGCGACTTGGACGGACGATATGAATGTTGCCATTCACCTCCATGACATAGATCTTGCCGTCGGCCCAAACGGGTGAGCCTTTGCCGACCGTGCCCAGTTTGAAGTCCCAGAGCTTTTCGCCGGTGCCGCTGTCATAGGCGATCAGCATGCCGGTATCCGAAACGGCGTAGAGGATGCCATCGTGGATCAAAAGGCCGGTGTAGCCGACCTTGATGTCGTCCACTCGCCAGATTCCATGCGTCTCGGTAATGTCCCCTCGCCCGGTGGCGTCAATACACTGCACTCGACCGAACAAGTTGTTGTCGATGTTGTCCTCGCCATGAGCGATAAAGACCTTGTTCCCCTCCACCACCGGCGTGGTATTCAGTCCGCGACGCGACATGCGGAACGTCCAGAGGAACTCACCGGTTCGAGCGTGAATGGCACAGATGCTGCCGTCGGAATTTCCGGCGATCAGCATCCGAACGCCGTCAATCACGGCCACGATGGGATTTGAATAGGTCGTGTCGGCCGGTGCTCCCCCCGGAGCGGAAGTCCAAATCAGCTTGCCGCTCTTCTTGTCAAAGGCGTGGAATCGCTGTTTGGCGGGAGGCGTCTTCTGATCGCCCCAGTTCAGCGTCATGAAGCCGACGATCACTCGATCCTCGTCAATGATCGGATTCTGCGTTCGTCCGCCGTACCCGGAGATTCGGCCGAACTCCTCGAACAACGAATATTCCCACAAGACCTCGCCGTCCCCACTGTAGCAGCGGAAGAGCCCGCTGACCGAATGGAGATAGATGTTCCCCGTTTCGGGATCACCGGCCAGGCTGGCCCAGCCGATCCGAGGTTGGGGTATGTCGGTCTGAAAGACATTGAACACGTCACGCCAGAGGATTTCTCCGGTGGCGGCATCCCAGCAAACGACCTGTTCTCGAGCATGAATTCGCTCGTTCGGATTCGTCACATCATGTTCGGTGCGGCAATTCAGGTAAACCTTGCCGTTCAGCACGATCGGCGTGGATCGGCCACCGATCTCAGAAGTCCAAAGGACGTTCTGGGGAGGATTCAGGGACCATTCCTCCACCAAATTCAGCTCCCGGCTGATTCCATTCTGCTCGGGCCCACGCCAATGAGCCCAATCGCCCGCCCCTGCGGGGATGGCGCACATGGTGAGAGCCAAGCCCACCAATCCCACGGATCTCGCCATGAAGCGAGATGCGGATGCCGTCATCCGACTACCCTCCAAACCATTCCAAACGTGTCGCATTGTTGCTCCTTCGCAGCCAAAACGTGGGCCAACGTTCCCAGCGCTCATCGCTCCAAACGAAAGAATTCGTGTAATTCGTCCAATGTTGTTGGGGAAACCAATTGGTCTTTAGTTTAAGTGACGAGGCCGCGAATGCAAACCAGCGATCGGCCACTTCCTCTGCCGAGGGGGTGAGCGGCTCGCTGCCGCCGACGATCGTGGGGGCGGATCCTTGGGGCGAATGGTGAGAAAAAACGGTGCTTGTCGTGCCGAGACGCGGGGCGTATGCTCCTCGCATGTTCGTTGAATCCTCCTCCACTCCATCCCCGGTGAACGTGGCCCAGCGGCTGGCCGAGTCGGCGCGCCGCCAGCCTCGACAGTTGGCCGTCGTCGCTCCCGCCGGTTCGCGCAATGGAAAGCGCATTTACCGCAGCCTGACCTTTCAAGAGCTGGATGAGGAGAGCAACCGCCTTGCCAGCGGGCTACTGGCACACGGAGTCCCACCCGGTTCGCGCCTCATATTGTTGGTCCCTCCGAGCCTGGAGTTCATTTCGCTCGTCTTCGCCCTGTTCCGGGCGGGAATGATCACGGTCTTAATTGATCCAGGGATGGGGCGACGCAATCTCGTCCGCTGTTTGTCGGAGTGTCAGCCGGAGGGGTTCGTTGGTATCCCACTGGCCCAGGCCATTCGCACTCTGCTGGCGAGTCGTTTTCCAGACGCTCGCCACAACATCACTGTCGGGAAGCGGTGGTTTTGGGGAGGGCCACGACTGGATGATCTCCGGGAACTCGGCTCGCCGGCACCGATTCCGCTAACCACCGAGGCGAATGATCCTGCCGCGATCATTTTTACCACGGGAAGCACCGGACCTCCCAAGGGAGTCCTGTACACCCACGGCAACTTCGATCAGCAGGTCGAGGAGATTCGGGATCGATATCAGATTGCTCCGGGCGAGGTCGATCTGCCCGGTTTCCCGCTATTCGGATTGTTCAATAGCGCGATGGGGGTGACGACGGTCATTCCCGACATGGATCCCACTCGGCCGGCCCGAGTCGACCCGCGGCGGATTATCGAGGCGGTGAATGACTGGCGAGTGACTCAGGCCTTTGGTTCCCCGGCGATGTGGAACACGGTCGGACGATATTGCGAGCGGGAAAAAGTCCAGTTGGGATCATTACGACGAGTGCTATCGGCGGGGGCCCCGGTACCGCCACATGTCTTGAAACGAATGCGTGACGCGATCTCGCCCGAGGGGGAAATTCATACGCCGTATGGAGCGACCGAGGCACTTCCGGTCGCCTCGATCGACGCCGCCACGGTACTGGGGGAAACGGCCGCTCGCAGTGCCGAAGGACGAGGAACTTGTGTCGGGACCCGATTTCCCGGAATCGAGTGGCGGGTGATTCGGATTGACGACGGTCCTATTGCGACCATTGATCAGGCGGAGATTTTAAAGACGGGCGAGATCGGGGAACTGATGGTGCGTGGCGGAGTCGTCACGCAGGGTTATGTCACTCGGCCCGAAGCCAACGCTCTGCATAAAGTAACCGACGGCCCTTCGACTTGGCACCGCATGGGCGATGTCGGCTACCTGGATGAACAGGACCGCTTCTGGTTCTGCGGCCGGAAGTCGCATCGTGTGCAGACCCGTTCCATGGTGATGTACACGATCCCCTGCGAGGCGATCTTCAATCAGCATCCCCATGTTTACCGGTCGGCACTGGTCGGCGTGGGGCCGGCGGGATCGAGCCGGCCGGTGATCTTCGTGGAGCCCTGGCCGGAACATTGGCCTCGGTCGAGTCAGAACCGGCGTCGCCTCAAGGAGGAGTTACTCGAGCTGGCGGGCTCGCGGCCGATCACTTCTCCGATTCAGGACGTGGTGTTCTGGAAGTCGTTGCCGGTCGACATCCGGCACAACGCCAAGATCTTCCGCGAGAAGCTGGCGGCCTGGGCCGCCCGTCGCTTCAACTAACTGCCCGTCGCTTCAACGAAACGGCGGCTGCCGCGAGTTCGACTTCGGGGATAGGTTTGCCTCCGAGGGCTTTCGATGGTCCACCGACTTGAATCCCCCGCCTCGGTGTGCCATGCTCAGCAACTCGAAAACCGGAGACTCGCCGCTCGAGTTCCCGCGAAATGGCGGAAGAGCGAGGTGGGACCTCGGTGACATTAGCCCTACCCTCTCTCACTCGCCCTTACTTGCTGCCTCCTCGTTCCACGACGGACGACTGCCGGAGTCGACTTCCATGAATTCGCGCCGCTTCTTGAACATCTCGGCCTCCGTGCTTGTGATCCTGTTTGGTGGAGCCATTCTCATCGGACAGGAGGGGGCATCGGACGGGGACCAAGAGCCACCGCCGACCGCGTCCCCATCGACCAGCGAGGAGACAGCCGGCGATGCAACTGTCGGCGATGCGGCCGATGGGGAGACGCACGACGAGCGAGCCGATGTCGATGTCGATGAGTCAGTCGTGGTGGTTGTTCCCCTGAGTCCCGACGGCTCGGTCGCTCGGCCCCTGTTGATTCTGCTGTTCGGCGTGGCGATCGTGCTGGGCCTGATCATCGTGCTGAAGGTGAATGCGTTTCTGGCTTTGGTGGTTGCCGCCATCTTTGTCAGTTTCTGCGCGCCGGGGGAGATGGGGGACAAGGTCGAACGAGTGGCGAGGGCCTTTGGGAGCACGGCCGGTGGCATTGGGATTGTGATCGCCCTGGCCTCGATCATTGGAAAATGCATGCTCGACAGTGGCGCGGCGGATCGCGTGGTTCGGTTCTTCGTGGGATTCATGGGAGAGCGTCGGGCCCCGTTGGCTCTGATGGGAAGCGGGTATGTTCTGGCGATACCGGTCTTTTTCGACACGGTCTTTTATCTGCTGGTGCCACTGGCTCGCTCCCTCCATCGCCGCACCAAGACGCATTACTTGAAATACATTCTGGCGATCGCGGCGGGGGGGGCGATTACGCATACGCTGGTTCCGCCGACGCCGGGCCCCCTGTTGATGGCGACCACTCTGGAAATCGATCTTGGGCTGATGATCATGATCGGCGTCTTGGTCGCGCTTCCGGCAGCGGCCGCCGGTTTGGTATTTGCGACTCTGGCCGATGCGGTCATGAAGACTCCGATGCGACCGTTGGGATCCGAGCCCGAACCGGCACCGCTGGAAGATCATCAGCTTCCCTCGCTGCTGTTGTCGGTTTTACCGGTCGCCTTGCCGGTCGCCTTGATCTCCTTGAACACGCTGGTCACGACGTTGGCCGACATGGAGGGGACTTCCCGAGTCACGGCAAGCGACTTGCGCGAGCCGGAATTTCGAGAAGCGTTGAGCCAGGAGGATTCGCTGCCCGTGGCCCGAGTTCGGGAGTTTCTTTCCACCACGCTGTTGGAGCAGGTCGATGCGGACGCTGGCTGGACGGACGAGCAGCGGCGGGAGGTGATGGACGAGCTGAATGAGTTACTGCAGAAGAAGGACTTTCACCGCGAGGCGGACTTTGTCGGCCTGGTCCATCAGGAAGCGACGCGGAAGTTGTTGGACGTGGATCGGGAACGACTGCGGCGAGCCGAGCTGGAGCATCTGAATCGGTTGTTGCTAGAGGAGAGTTTGAATACCGAGTCACGGGTGGCGATTGAGCCGCATGATTGGCTGACCGCTCGGCGTCGAGCGGCCGAGTTGACATCGGTGATCGGCAACGCCAACTTCGCGCTGCTCTTGTCGACGCTGATTGCCATCTGGACACTGGCTCGCCAACGCCAGCTTTCTCGGATTGAGATCGCCGACGTGATTGAGAAGGCCTTGATGAGCGGCGGCGTGATTATCTTGATCACGTCCGGGGGCGGAGCGTTCGGGCAGATGTTGAAGACCGCCGAGATTGGGGAGGCAATCAAGATCGTCTTTGGCACGCTGTTGCAGGATGCCGAAAGCGGGATGGTCTATTTGCTGATGGGATTCCTGCTGGCGGCCGTGCTCAAAATTGCCCAGGGGTCCAGCACCGTGGCGATGATTGTCGGGTCCAGCATGATGGCCGCGATTATCGACCGCGAGAACCTGGCTTTCAATCCGGTCTATCTGGCCATGGCGATTGGCGGGGGGTCGTTGATCGGTTCCTGGATGAACGACAGTGGCTTCTGGATATTCGCCAAGATGGGGGGGCTGACCGAAACCGAAGCCTTGAAGTCGTGGACTCTAATGCTGTTGGTTTTGGGAACCGTCAGTTTTCTGATGGCGGTCGCGCTCTCCGTGCTGCTTCCCCTGACCGGTGCCTGAACCGAACGAGTGGACCACGATGCCCCGGTTTCCCAATCTGTTTCTTCGGCGACGTGTCCGCCCGGTAGTGGATGGGTGCGGCAATTGGTTTTTCAGTTGTCTGATCAGTCTCTTGTTTTTGCTCTTGAACATTGCCCTCACGCAGGCGATTTACACGATGTTCTCTCCCGCGGCGCCTGAGGTTCTGCAGCGAACCGACGTGGCGCAGGCGATCGCCATCTTGGCTCCCATTCTGCTACTACTTCTGGAGTGGTGGCTAGTAGAGTTTGTGGCCGACCTGCTGGCCTTGCGGCATGGCCGGAAGATGGACGAGGGTCGTTGATCCTGACGGGGCCTTCTTCATTTCGGACGCAAGTCATAGAATGGGGGAGAGGATTGGGAGGAAATGAACCGAGCCCGAGGCAGGGACGACCCTGTCTTGTTATCTTTTGTCGTGGGGACGACCCCGCCAAGAAATTCCAGGTGCGTGATGGCTTGGGTTTTTCTTTTCATTGCGGGACTGTTCGAAGTTGGCTGGGCAGTGGGGCTCAAGTATACCCACGGATTCACTCGGTTCTGGCCGAGCTTGCTGACGATGATCGCGATCGCCATCAGCATGGGTTTGCTGGCCAGCGCCGTCCGGACGATTCCCGTCGGAACGGGCTATGCGATTTGGACTGGAATCGGAGCGGTCGGGACGGCGGCATTGGGGATTCTGCTGTTTGCCGAACCGGTGACGGCGAGCCGAGCGTTCTTTCTGATGCTGATTGTGGTTGGAATTATCGGTCTGAAGTTCTCCGCCGGGTAAAGCCGGGCTCGGTGGCAACGCCTGTCTGGGATTAACGCAAACCTGCATGCCCCTCCCCGTGGGCCAGTTCCTCTATCCCCGCAAACTTTGCCTAACCCGTTCAACCGGTAGCCGATGAGGGTGGTCCATGAGGCGAGAGGATTTTCTCACTTGCCCTGGCCGAAAAAAATCCGTAAAGAGGGGGCTCCTACTATCAGCGAGGGAGCTATGTCACCTGGATCCATAACACCGGAAGCGACTACCCCTGAATCGGTTCAAGTCCGTGATTCTTCGCCTGTCTCCAACGGCGAGGGGTCGGGAGATTCACGCTTCGACCCGGTACGGTCGAGCGAGCGGTTGCGCATGAGCCAGTTGTTGTACTTCGAGCATTTGCGAGTGGGGGATGTCTGGGCGAGCCCGCGGCGGACGATTACGGAGACGGATGTCGT
>JBJHCD010000291.1:0-7054 GCA_050485845.1 Pirellulaceae bacterium
CCGGCAACGCCAACAACAACGCCAACCACGCCAACAACTGCACGATCAACAACATGGCCGACCACAACGTCAAACCAGGAGAAGTTCCGGCCAAGGTCCAGCGGGCTCTTGTCACGGGCGGGGGGGGGTTTCTGGGGGGAGCCATTGTCGAACTCCTCAGCAACCAGGGGTTTGAAGTTCGGCTCTTCTCCCGGGGCCATTATCCCCAGTGGCAGGCCCGAGGAGTGGACTGCGTTCAGGGGGACTTGCGGGATGCCGACCAGGTTCGCCGAGCATGCGAGGGGGTGGATACCGTATTTCATGTCGCGGCCGTGGCCGGCATCTGGGGGAAGTGGAAGCACTACCACGACATCAACACATTGGGAACGCGACACGTCCTGGAGGCCTGTCGCCAACTGGGGGTACCGCGTCTGGTCTTCACCAGCAGTCCCAGTGTCACGTTCGCCGGCGAGGCTCAAGCTGGAGTGGATGAGTCGGTTCCCTACCCAACCCAGTGGCTCTGCCATTATTCCCATACCAAGGCCTTGGCCGAACAAGCGGTTCTGGCCGCCCATGAGGAGAACGGATTACTGACTTGTGCCCTCCGCCCCCACCTGATTTGGGGCCCGAACGACCCGCATTTGGTCCCACGCCTGATTGCTCGAGCCCGCGCGGGGCAGCTGCGTCAGATCGGGGACGGGGAAAATCTAATCGACATCACCTATGTCGACAACGCGGCGGAGGCACACTTGCAGGCTGCCGAGCGGCTTGTCCCTGGATCGCCGGTGGGGGGAAAAGCCTATTTTCTGAGTCAGGGCGAACCGGTCCGTTGCTGGACTTGGATCAACGAGGTATTGCAATTGGCGGGATTGGAACCGATCCGCCGTCGGGTCCCTTACCGAGCCGCCTGGGTGGTGGGAGCGATCCTGGAGGGGTGCCACTCGGCACTCCGTCTCGCCGCCGAGCCTCGCATGACCAGATTCCTTGCCTCGCAGCTCGCCACCTCTCACTACTTTGACATTTCCGCCGCCCAGCGTGATTTCGGGTACTCCCCACGGATTTCGACCGAAGAGGGAATGCACCGACTGGCGGAGTGGCTTGTCAGAAAGTGCAAAACCGGATAATTTCAACGGTTTTCCGAGTTTGACGGATGACGCGCATGATCGCTGCATTGCCCGACAGTCAACGCATTGTAGTCACGGGAATTGGGTTGGCCGCTCCGAATGGTAACAACCTGGCGGAGTACCGCGACAACTTGCTGAATGGCCGAAGCGGTGTTCAGCGGTATGAAATCCGTTATGTCGGCAAAACGCTGGCCGGCATCTGCGACTTCGATCCCCTCCGCCATCAAGCTCGTCGCGACCTCCGCCGAGGGACTCGGGCTGGAAGCGTCGCCATCTATTGCTCCAACGAAGCCGTCATCGATTCGGGACTGGACTGGGAGAACGTCGACCGGTCCCGCGTCGGCATTTATCTCGGGGTTACCGAGCACGGCAACGTGGAGACCGAGAACGAGATCTACGAGATCAAGGGCTACGACTACGACACCAGTTACTGGTCGCATCATCACAATCCGCGTACGGTGGCCAACAATCCGGCGGGTGAAGTAGCGCTGAACATGTCGATCTGGGGCCCGCACTACACGATTGGAGCGGCGTGTGCCGCCGGCAACGCCGGCTTTATCCAGGGAGCCCAGATGTTGCGTCTCGGTGAGTGCGATGTTGCCTTGGCGGGTGGAGTGTCGGAAAGCATTCACACCTTTGGCATTTTTGCCAGTTTCCGCAGCCAGGGAGCGTTGGCCGAACATGATGACCCGACCAGGGCCTCCCGCCCGTTTGACCTGCGGAGAAACGGCATCGTCGTGGCGGAAGGGGGATGCGTCTATGTCCTGGAACGACTCGAAGACGCTCGGCGACGTGGCGCCAGGATCTACGCGGAACTGCTCGGCTACGCCATGAACACGGATGCCACGGATTTCGTCCTTCCCAATCCGCAGCGGCAGGCCGAATGCCTCCAGTTGGCCTTGAGCCGAGCTGGGTTGGCCCCCGAGGCGATTGACATCGTCAGCACCCACGCGACCGGTACCACCTCGGGGGATGCTCAGGAATGTCAGGCCTTGCGGCAGATTTTCGCCAATTCGGACAAGACCTACTTCAACAACACCAAGAGTTTCATGGGGCATTGCATGGGAGCCGCCGGGGCATTGGAACTGGCTGGAAATCTGGGCGCCCTGGAGGATGGCGTTTGCCACGCCACGATCAACGTGGACGAATTGGACCCCGAGTGCTCGTTGCCGGGCCTGGTCATCAACCAGCCTCGGGAACTCGGGAAAGTCCGCTACATCCTCAATAATTCTTTTGGCATGCTGGGGATTAATTCCGTCGTGATTGTGGGTAAGATGTCCTAGCGTTTTGCTCGACGGATCTCGCGTTTTTCGCCGAATCCATTCCCTGGGAGTGTCGCAAATTAGTGGACGTGGCCTAGCAAAACCGGTCCGTTTGTGGTGCAATCCAGGGGTGTTGGGGAAACCCACGTCGTCCTACCGTACACGATGCCTTGATGTCGTCCTCACCCCCCTTCCGAGCAGATTGGCCGGGGGCTGGGGATTGCTGATTTAGTTTTTGGGGAGCAGCCACGAATGACACCCGCGGAGATTCGAGACGAGATTATCGACATCCTGCGCGACATCGCGCCGGATGAGGACCTCACCGAACTGCAAGACGACGTGGCCTTTCGCGAACAGCTCGAACTGGACAGCATGGACTTCCTCGACATCGTGATGGAACTCAAGAAGCGGTACCGAGTTCAGATTCCGGAGGAGGACTATGGCGAGTTGGCCAGCATGTCCAGCACGGTCACTTACCTGACTCCTCTGATGAAAGATCTTCAAAAGGCCTCGTAGCACTCCGGTCCCTTGGGGGCTCCCCTGGGGACGCCGCAATCGACTGCTGTTTTCCCTCTTCCGCCACTCACGTTCGCCATGTACGACACGATCATCATCGGTGCAGGCATGTCGGGTTTGGCGGCGGGAATTCGACTCGCGTATTTTGAGCAGCGAGTTTGCATTCTGGAACGACACACGACCATTGGAGGTCTGAATTCGTTCTATCGTCTCCGAGGACGTGACTACGACGTCGGTCTGCATGCGGTGACCAACTTCACGCCGCGGGGCGCGAAGCGAGGCCCTCTTTCGCGACTGCTTCGGCAGCTTCGTTTTCAGTGGGAGGACTTTGCCCTCGCCCCTCAAATCGGATCAGCGGTCCGATTTCCCGACGTCATTCTGAACTTCGGCAACCAGCCGGAATTGCTCGAGTCGGAGGTGGCTCGAGCCTTCCCCGCGGAACGGGACAATTACCGTCGGCTGGTCAGCCAACTGATTGACTACGACGACTTGGACGAGCAGGCTTATCGGCAGTCGGCCCGAGAAGTTCTCGGCGAGACGATTCGGGACCCCCTCCTGATCGAGATGCTGCTCTGCCCCCTCATGTGGTACGGGAACGCTCGTGAGCATGACATGGATTATGCCCAGTTCTGCATCATGTTCCGCAGTATCTTCCTGGAGGGACTGGCTCGGCCCTTCGCGGGCGTCCGACTGATTCTGAAGAACTTGGTGCGTCGGTATCGATCGCTGGGGGGCGAACTTCGGCTGCGGTCGGGAGTTCAGCGGATTCTGGTCGAGCAGGGGAGGGCAGTGGGGGTCGAGTTGGATAACGGCGAAATTCTCCATGCCAAACGAGTTCTATCTTCGGCCGGCTGGTTGGAGACGATGCGTCTCTGCGATGATTCCAGTCGCGTCGACGACTCGGCCGCCGGCCAGCTTTCGTTCGTCGAATGCATGTCGGTGCTCGATCGCCCCCCACGGGAACTCGGCTTCGACAAGTCCATTCTCTTCTACAATGACTCCGACAAGTTTGACTGGAGCAAGCCTCGCGACTCACTCTGCGACCTGCGAACCGGAGTGGTCTGTTCCCCGAACAATTTCAGTTATTCACCGGAGGAAGGGGAGCTTCCCGATTCGATGATTCGCATCACGGCGATTGCGAACCATGAGCGGTGGTGCGAGCTTCCGGAAGAGGAATATCGGCTGCAAAAGTTGAACTGGTACGACCGGGTTGTCGAGTCGGCGGTCCGATTCCTGCCCGATTTTCGTGCTCGAGTGATCGAGACGGACATGTTCACGCCGAAGACGATTCGCCGCTTTACTTGGCATGACAGTGGAGCGGTCTATGGCGCGCCGGAAAAGCATATCGACGGCCGAACTCATCTCCCCAATCTGTTCGTCTGTGGGACGGATCAAGGGTTTGTGGGAATTGTGGGAACCATTATCAGTGGTATCTCGATAGCGAATCAGCATCTCTTGCGGGACGACGGTGGTAGCTGAGCCCGCGACGACAGGAACCCATGGATTATGCCGCGAGATCACTTGCAAGGAGCCCGGGAACGGTACGACGTCGTCGTCATCGGCAGCGGTCTAGGTGGGCTGACCTCCGCGAATGTGCTGGGCCGAGCCGGTTACTCGGTGTTGCTGCTGGAGCAGCACTACAAGCTGGGCGGAATGGCCACCTGGTTCAAACGGCCGGGGGGGCACATTTTTGACATCTCTCTACATGGATTCCCGGCGGGGATGATCAAGAGTTGCCGGCGGTACTGGAACGACCAAATCGCCGACTCAATCGTCCAGTTGAAGAACATTCGGTTCGACAATCCGATGTTCTCGTTGACCACCACGTTCAATCGCCACGATTTCACACGGCTCCTCACCGAGCAGTTCGACGTGCCGCGAGAGAATGTGGTCGCATTCTTCGATGCCGCTCGAGGCATGAACTTCTATGACGACCAGTCGATGACGGTCAAGGAGTTATTCGAGAAGTATTTTCCGGGTCGCGAGGACGTGGTTCGGTTGCTGATGGAGCCGATCACTTACGCCAACGGTTCCACGCTCGAGGATCCGGCGATCACGTACGGGATTGTCTTCTCCAACTTCATGTCGAAGGGAGTCTTCATTTATCAGGGAGGGACCGACGAACTGATCGAGCGGATGCGAGCGGAACTCTTGAAAAACGGAGTGGACATTCGGATCCGTGCCGATGTGGAAAAGATTCTGGTTCAGCGAGGAAAAGTCACGGGGGTTCGGGTGAATGGCCGCGAGATCGGCACCTCGGCCGTCGTTTCCAATGCGAACCTACGTTCCACATTGTTCAACCTGGTCGGTCCCGAGCACTTCGACCGGCAATTTCTGGAGGAAGCGAAATCCGTCCGCTTGAATAACTCCAGCACGCAGGTCTACATGGCCCTCCATCCGGATGACTCCATCGACGAATCCACGGGCGACCTGCTCTTCAGCTCCACCGCTCCGTATTTCCGGACTGACGCGTTGCTCAGCCGAGACATTACGAGCCGGACGTTTTCGTTCTACTATCCGAAGACGCGCCCGGCGGGGCGTCCCCGCTGTTTGGTCGTCTCCAGCACGAATGCTCGCTACGAAGACTGGGCCAATCTGAATTCGGCTGAGTACGCCGCCAGCAAGCAGGACCTGATCGACACCACTTTGCAGGCCCTGGAAAAGTACGTACCGAATATTCGCCAGCGGGTCGCACACGTCGAAGCGGCCACCCCCAGGACATTTCAGCATTACACGAAACATGTCGCCGGGGCGAGTTTTGGGACCAAGTTCGAGGGATTGAAGGTGAGTCGCGGAATTCCATCCCAGGTTTCCGGCTTGTATCATGCAGGAAGCGTCGGCATCATCATGTCGGGTTGGTTGGGAACAATCAACTACGGAGTTATTGTCGCCAACGAGGTCGATAACCTGTTGATGAAGTCGTCCGCTCTACCCGTTCCTACTTCCACCACCGGGCAACCCCAGTAACCTTTTCTGTCCAAGGACCATTTCCTGTATGACACGCTCAGCCATCGAGGCGGCGATTCCTCACCGGGCCCCCATGCTGCTGTTGGATGAAATCGTCCAGCAGTCCGAACGACACATCCACTGCCAAAAAACATTTCATCCCGATGAGTATTTCTTTCAGGGGCATTATCCCGACTACCCGCTGGTCCCGGGCGTGATCCTCTGTGAAACGGGGATGCAGGCCGGCGCCGTTCTGCTGTCGGCCGTGACGCCTCGGGATGGCCGAGTTCCCGTGGCGACTCGGATGAATGACGTCAAATGGAAGAAAATGGTTCGGCCCGGTGACACGATCGATATCGAAGTGACGCTGAACGAACAGCTGGCCGACGCCTATTTTCTCTCGGCCAAAATCACTTGTGACGGAAAACTGGCGGCCCGTTATTCGTTTGCCTGCACAATGGCTCCCCGCGAATAGATTTCCAGGTGGCCGCACTGACTTGTCGAGGTGGCAGCCTTTTCGAGGTGGCAGCGATGGACTTTTGGCAACTGGAAGGAAAGACCTTTCTCATCTTCGGGGTGGCAAACCGCAAGAGCGTCGCATACCACATCGGCCAGCAACTGGCGACCGTCGGTGCTCGTCCCATCTATGTCGTTCGGAGTCCGGCGAGGAAAGAATCGACGGCCAAGCTGCTGGCTGGTCGGGAAGTTCATGTCTGCGACGTGGAGTCCGAGCAGCAGATCAGCCGCCTCCGAGACGAGCTGGCAGGGAAGGGGGAGACCTTTCACGGCTTGGTGCATTCGATTGCCTTCGCCGACTATGAAGGGGGAGCCAAGCCGTTTCATGAAACCAGCAAGTCGCAATTTCTCCGGGCGGTGGATATCTCCTGCTACTCGCTACTGACGATCAGCAACCACTTCAAGGACTTGCTGACCCCCGATGCATCGGTCGTCACCATCTCCATTTCCACCACGAGGATGGCGAGCGAGAACTACGGATTCATGGCCCCCATTAAGGCCGCGCTCGACTCTTCCCTGGCCTTCCTGACAAAGTCCTTCAGTCGGTTTTCCGAGGTCCGTTTCAACGCGGTCGCACCGTCGCTGCTGAAGACCTCCGCTTCGGCCGGCATCCCCGGCTATGTCGATTCCTACCTCTATGCCGAAAAAGTGATTCCGCGTGGAAGGGCCGTGGAAACGTCCGAGGTGGCCAGCACCGCCCTGTTCCTGCTC